>NZ_VPBO01000023.1:0-62199 GCF_013418655.1 Acinetobacter sp. YH12128
AAGTAACTTGGACCAGTGTTGATCATTTAGCATTGTTCGAGGCATAGCGAGTGTAAAATTGGGTTTGGCGATTTAATTTTACTATCTCGCTATTTTTTTAATCAACAAATGTCAACAGACCCTAATCGTATAAATTTTTTATTTTAATCATAATTATGGGTGTTAGAAAAGCTGGAGTGGTTATTCCCTTTAATGGCAATCAACAGGATATTGAAAGACTGGTAAATGATTGGCTGGTTTATTTTGAAGAAAACTCAAAATCTGCATTAGATATAGAGTGGCTGACGGATCATATTGTTTGTATCAATAGTGCCGGATTAGCACATTTTGCTTTTACTGAACCTGAAAAATGGAGCAGTTTGCTGAGCAGTAAGTTGCCGATGAAATGGATGATCTTCTTTGATTTTGCAGACACAAATTCAAGCTATAGCTATGCGCTTTATAAAGAGGGTGCAGAAATCAGATGTGTCATTCAAGCGGAAGAAGAGGAACTTTACATGGATGGAGAAAGACAAGATTTTGAAAAGGAATGGTTAAACTTTTCAACAAGATATTTTTACGAATATGTTGAAAATGGCAAAGTTCAAAAAAAATGGACGACTGATTTAAACAGTTTAAAAGAAGAAATCAATGAAGATTTGGAAAGCTATTATCAGTATTATTATTTTAGCGAAAAGGATCATTTAATTTATCATACTCAATTGGTTCGGCAGTTATTGATTGAACTCTTTAAAAACTATGTCGGTTTTGAAATCTTTGATAGTGATTATAATCCAGTAAAGAAAATAAAGTTTAAGTATAACAATCAGCGTACTTATGATGATTATTTGAGTTTAGCCTCAAGAGGGGATATTGCAGCCCAAATTAAATTGGGTGAAATGTATGAAACGGGATGCGGCGTCGAAAAAAATGATGTTACAGCACAAGGATGGTATCAAAAAGCGGCTGATCAGGGGGATGATGCAGCGATGCTGAAGTTAGCGGTGCTGTTGTTCAGAAAACCATGTAAAACAGAGGTTCATATCGCTTTAGCTCTGCTGAATCAGTCAGTGGAAAAGGGAAATATAAACGCAAGAACGGCCCTTGCTGAAATATATGAAAAGGGCGAAATTCTTGATCAAGATTATAATCTAGCTATGAACTTGTACAAGCAATCGGCAAAACAAGGCTGTGCAATTGCTCCCTATAAAATTGGCTTAATGTATGAGCTAGGCAATGGCGCAGCTCAAGATTTAAAGATGGCGAAACGCTGGTATCACCAAGCGGCGAATGCTTTTAATCAAGATGCAGAAATTCGATTGCAGAAATTAATCCAGCATTTTAATGCTTAAGCCATTCATTTAAATTATTCCGTATTAAGGAGATCATTTCTGTCTTTTGTGTTCTATATCTTTATCTATTGCTATGAAAATAAATTGAATACATGAGCGCAATATTTTGACCAAATCATGGAAAATATTAAATAAATATAAAAAAAGCCGATCCATTGATCGGCTTTTTAGCTTCACTTTGCGATTAAGACTTTTGTAAAAATTCTGTCGCTAATTTTAAAAACTCTTCCGGTTTTTCATATACGGCCAAATGTCCGGTTGCCGGTTGCCGGTTGCCGGTTGCCGGTTGCCGGTTGCCGGTTGCCGGTTCAGCATATTCAGCATGTGAAATCAGATCTATAGCATATTGGACCATACACTCGGGTGCATATAATCATAATTACAGCCATTCACTAATGTTTGTTTGTTGATTTTTTTTCGCTGTCTCAGTCACATCGGTATGAATCTACAACTCAGCTTGGTGGGTAAATCTTTCTCAATTATTGGTTTGCAGCGTATTTTCTAAGGTTTGCGCCATAGTATTTTCACACCATGCCAAGGTAAAGTTGGCGCTAAAACCTGTTTGAATAATAGTGCTCAACATCGCTTTAGAGTTGCTCTGTACCTAACTCAAATTAAAGCTTGGTACGTGCATCAACTTTAGGATAAGGCGCCAATAACACAACAAAAATTACATTTTCTGGATATATTCTGCTGCGGAATATATCCAGAAAATGTTGTGTAATGAAAAGCTCATTAAACCGAATGGTGTAACATAAGTGGTTTCTGCAGCTGCAATCACTTATTCAAATAATTGAGCAATTGCTAAATGCTGATCATCAGGTTGTTAGCTTGATATCATCCTTTTGAATGCATCAAAACATGACATGTTCAAATGACGCTGATTTACGCAAATGATGGTTGATTCTGATGGGCTTAGCCATTTTTATTGTGATTTTCTCTTTTTTTAAAGATCAATATTTACGGCAAGAGATGATTAATTTTGTATTTAATCAGTGCAAATACCTGCAACTAATTTGTATTTCATTATAAAAAATCATGCCCTTGATGTAAGATAAAATTCATTACAGATTATATGTATTTCGAGTGAATGTCCTAAATTCGAATACTTGATAAAAAAGGAAACAAGCATGCAGCAAGAAGTCATCATAGTTGGTGGTGGTATGGTCGGTTTAAGTCTGGCACTCATGTTGGCCAAAGACAAAATTGGCGTAAAACTTTTAGAAGCCACTAAATACCCCAATTATGATGATGCAAACCTTGAGCCTTATCACTCGAGTTTTGATGCACGAAACAGCGCCTTGTCACGCCGTACGGTGCAAATTTATCAAGAACTAGGCCTCTGGGATGCTTTGCAGGAACACGCCACACCTATTTTAGAAGTGAATATTACAGAGCAAGGCAGTTTTGGTAAGGCAAGACTCAAAGCAGAACAAGAAAAAGTCGAAAGCTTTGGACAAGTTATTGAAAATGCATGGCTCGGCCGTGTGCTGCTCACAGAAGTCAAAAAAGAACCGCTGATAGAATTAATTGACGGCGTACAAGTGACTTCGCTGACGCAGGATGCAGACCATGCCTATATTGAAGCAAAGCGTGCTAAAGAACAGCTCAAACTACAATCTAAAATTGTGATTGCCGCCGATGGCCGTGATTCATTCTGCCGTAAAGCCTTAGGTATTGGCGCATCGGTGCATGATTATGACCAAGTGGCGATTGTCACTACAGTACAAACCTCTAAACCGCATGGTTATGTCGGTTTCGAGCGTTTTAGTCCGCTTGGTCCGCTAGCGCTGCTGCCACTTCCAGGTGAATACCGTCGCTCAGTGGTTTGGCCTGTTCCTAAAGGAACTGAAGGCGAGTGGATGGGTGATGAAAATGATCAGCACTTCTTAGATGCTTTACAAGAAACCTATGGCGACCGTGCAGGTAAATTCCAAAAAACTGGTAAACGTTTCAGCTTCCCATTGTCGCAAGTACTTGCAGAGAAACAAGCTGTAGGTCGTGTAGTGCTCATGGGAAATGCTGCACATACCATTCACCCAGTTGCTGGTCAGGGCTTTAACTTATGTATGCGCGATGCCTATGTACTACGCCGTTATTTAAAAGAGCAAGTTGAAAAAAATGCAGATCTGGGTGATGCAGCTATGTTGCTTGATTATGAAAAATCGCGCCTGACCGATCAGCAGCGGGTGATTAAATTCTGTGATTCAGTTGTTCGTGGTTTTAGCAACCAGAACCCATTTTTAAAATTGATTCGCAATACTGGATTAGTTGCCTTTGATACCATTCCGGGGATTAAGCCTTTGGTCGCGAATTATGCAATGGGGCTAAAAGCATGAGTTTAAATCAAACAAATGTACTGGATGCCGTGATTGTCGGCGGCGGCTTGGTCGGTGGCTTAACGGCATTGCTGTTGGCGCAAGGCGGTGTGCAGGCTACGGTATTGGATGCGGCACCTATTTTGGATGCAGAAAAAACCAAAAGTGTTGCGAATCCTCGAGTTTTGGCGCTCAGTCAAGCCACCATTCATTTACTCAAGACTGTGGGTGTTTGGGAAAAGCTTGCCCGTCAGCAGCCTTATACTGGTATGCAGGTGTGGAATAAAAATGGCTATGGAGAAATCAATTTTGGTCATGTGGCAGAGCAAACACCATCAGTTGAGCAAGCTTTAGGTTCAATGGTTGAACCAAGTGTATTGAATTTAGCCATTCAAGAAAAAATGCTAGAACAGCTTGAAGACTACCGAACCCAAGTTAAGGTCAGTCGAGTTGAGCGTGGCGTTGGTGTGTGGATCATTCACCTCGCAGATGGTACCCAGCTCAAAACAAAACTGGTGATAGGTGCAGATGGTGCAAACTCATTTGTCCGTGAGCAAGCTTTCATCGATCTAGATGTATTGGACTATAAGCAAGCCGGTGTGAGCTGTGCAATTAAAACCTCCCAACCGCATCAGCATTTAGCACGTCAAATTTTCTTAGAAACTGGCCCTTTAGCATTTTTGCCGATGGCGAGTCTGAAAAAAGAAGAAAGCGGTTATTGGCAATCGATTGTGTGGACCTTACCAGATGATTATGCCGATGAATATGTGGCTTTATCCGATGTTGAATTTACTGCGTTGCTCACTCGAGAAAGCCATCACATGCTCGGCGAAGTCTTAGAAGCAACGCCACGTGCTAAATTTCCATTGAAGGCACGAGCTGCACAGCAATATGTTCATGATGGTCTAGCGCTGATTGGAGATGCGGCCCATGTGATTCATCCGCTTGCAGGACAAGGCGTGAATATTGGCTGTTTAGATGCAGCGGTGCTTTGCGATGTGCTTTTGACCGATAAAAAACGAGGTGTGTGGGCACATGAACAAAGTTTGAAGCGCTATGAGCACCGCCGTAAAGGGCAAAACGATGCCATGATGCATAGTATGTCCGCGATTGGTTGGTTAGAAACCACCACTTTTTCACCTGTGGTGTGGGCGCGAAACTTTGGTTTAAAACAAGTGGAAAATCAGACTGTTCTAAAAGATGCGTTTATGGCTCAAGCCAATGGTCTGAGTATTTTAAAAGAGACAATCTACGCAGCTTAGGTCAAAGTCTGATATTTTTTAGACAGTCGTATAAACAAGGTTACGATTTTGATTAAAAAAGATACGATTTTTTGGTTGTGGGTACTAGTCGAAATGCTCAGAGATTGCTAAATTTCTGTTAATTTAAAACCAGCCATTCGCTGGCAAACAGAAGTCATTCGCGGGGAGAACACAATGACTGATATGAACGATTATGATGATCCAGAAGATTCAGTAGTTGATGAAGATGAAGCACAAGCAGCTGAAAAAGGTGCAGGTGACGCAGCTGATTCTGCTTCTGATGGTGACACCTCTGAAGCTGAAACATTAACAGTGACTGCAAAACTAAAACAACGTCAGGCGCTTGAAGATGAAGTTGCTGCGTTCTTAGCGCGTGGTGGTCGTATTACCGAAGTCCCTCCAGACGAATCGGCAAAAGATTAAAAATGAAAAAACACCACGTCATGTGGTGTTTTTTTTGCTTCATTCGCTTGTGCGAGGCTGAAGGTCATTCATTTTTAAACTAAGCATGTTTAGTTATGACGTTGTGAAGTTATTTTAAGTCGTCTTTGGCTTCATATATTTACGACTGATCGCGTAAATAGGATAGAACACAAAATGCAGTAAAAGCAAAAACATACAATTGATAATAAATGCAGCAATATACGGTGGTGCATGCATGGTCGCCACAGCAGCGACAAAAGATTGAAAAAGTAATACCGCACTCAAAACGACATAAGCCCAATAGCGATGCCTATCCCAAAATTGGCTCAGTTTCAGTAAATTACCGACTACAAAATAGAGGGAACAATATCCACAGACCATCGCAATCGCGCTATGATCGGCCGTCATTTGCTCGCCACTAATATAGTGCGGATAGGGTTGAATGCCAGTATAAATAATATGTGCAAGGGCGGTGAGCCAAACCAGATTAAAGAGAATGAACATCAGCGGTTTTTTGACAGACAGATTTATGGACATGTTATAAGCAACTTTTTTCATTCTATTTAAATTATTGTATGGGATAGCTTATGGAACCCGTAGGTCCCATAAGCGGTTCAAATTAAAAATAAAAAAAATTAAGCTTAATCGTTCGCTTGGGTTAATTCTAAAGCACGTTGATAGGCCACTTTCTTTTTAATCCCAGTTAAATCTGCAGCCAACTGAGAGGCAGCTTTAACGGACAAGTCTTGAAGTAAACGGGTCAACAATTTGTCTAACTTTTCTTGCTCTAGGTCTTTTTCTTCGGTCGCACCACCAATCACCAATACGATTTCGCCTTTTTGCTGATTGTGATCAGATTCGACAAAATGAACCAATTCGCCCAAAGACATTTTTTTAATAGTTTCAAATGTTTTGGTAATTTCACGTGCAAAGCCCACAGGACGATCTGCACCAAAGACATTCGACATATCTTTTAGGCAATCCACAATACGGTGCGGCGCTTCATAAATAATCATGGTTTGAGTTTCGTCTTTCAGTTTTTCCAGTGCTAAAAGACGTTGTGACTGTTTAGACGGTAAAAAGCCTTCGAAACTAAAACGGTCACTGGGTAGGCCGACAGCACTGAGAGCTGCAATGGCAGCACAGGCACCCGGCACAGGAATGACACGAATATTTTTTTCTTGTGCAGCACGAACCAGTTTAAAGCCGGGGTCACTGATCAATGGTGTGCCTGCATCACTAATCAGCGCCATATTTTCACCCTTTTCGAGGCGTTCAATCAGCTGGTCTATTTTGTTGCTTTCGTTATGGTCGTGGCAGGCGGTTAAAGGTGTATTGATACTAAAATGTTTAAGTAATTGTGCTGAAGTTCGTGTATCCTCAGCGGCAATAATTTTAACCGACTTCAAAACATCAATTGCACGATAACTAATATCATCTAAGTGCCCGATTGGAGTCGCAACAACAAATAACTGAGCACTCATAGGTTTCTCCATGTTGGATAATAAGAAAAAAATAATGGTTTTTTGCTTGCTAAGCAGTTTAATTTCAGCAGCACAAGCAGACGTATTGGTCATTCTACCTGAATCTGGCCCTATGGCGCGAGCTGCATCCAGTATTAAGCAGGGTTTCAACAGCGCGTATAATTCATCCGACTATAAAGTACCCGTAAAATTTATTAATTCGGATCAAAAGCAGATCGCAGCTTTATTAAAAAAACACGTCAATAAAAAAACACAACTGGTCATTGGACCACTTGCACGTCAAGACGTCGAAGCCTTGGTCAAGGCCAAACCGAAAGTCCGTGTACTTGCATTAAATGAATCTTCAAATCAAATCACCAATGTTTGGCAATATAGTTTGGCCAAACGTGATGATGCTGTAGCTTTAAAAAATATTTTTGAAAAAGATCAATTAAAAGAAGTGATGGTGTTCAGGCAGCCAGGGACAGAGGATGAGCATGAACTGATGTTAATGGTGCTCATGAGTCAAACACCTCTGCCATTACATGTTATTGATCAATTGCCTGCAAAAATAAAGAAATATCAGGGGGTGTTATTGCTCGGTAATAATCAGTGGTTAAATAGTCAAAATAATTTACCTAAAAAGCAAATTTACACGTTGGCCAATGCAATTGAGGCCGATCAACCAGTACCAATGGGGGTGAAGTTTTGTGATGCACCAGCATTGTATGATGCGAAGTGGTCAGATGTAATGCGGGCTTATGAACATAATCCTGTTGCGATGCCATATCAACGTTTAATGGCTTTCGGTGGTGACGCGTGGCATATCGCGAAGCAATATTTACAAGAGCCCAAATTAAAAAGTTTAGAATTTCAGGGCAGGACAGGATTAATTAAAATCAGTGACAATCAAATTCACCGTATTCCACATTGCTATCAACGAACTAAAAAGGGTATTGAGCCGATTTCAATTTAATAGGAAAAGTTAGATTGAGGGTGTGGATATGATGAACTTAGGCCAGTGGGCAGAGCAGCAAGCGCTAACATGGGCACAGCAGCAAAATTATGTCTTGGTACAACGTAATTTACATAGTCGTTATGGCGAAATTGATTTGATCGTGGCTCGAGAAAAGGATTTGGTTTTTATTGAAGTTAAAGCGCGTTCAAATACCCAATATGCGCAAGCGATAGAAACAATCTCGATTCACAAACAACGTAAAATGATGAAGACCGCGTTGCATTTTTTAAATGAACAGTCACATTTTTATGATTATTATTGTCGCTTTGATGTGATTTGTTTTGATTTTTATCAACACTTTGCAAAAACACTACAGCAAGACTTTTCAAAATACCCGTATGATCAGCAATGGATTGAAAATGCTTTTACTTTTGATCAAGAGTTGATTAATCTCTGATAAAAGAAACTGTGTAAATGCATAGAAAAATACCGGTGTAAAAATTTTAGGAGTTGTGCTGAGTGGTTAAGCGTATTGCAATGACGATGCTTTGTGTCGCGAGTTTATCAGGATGTGCGAGTTTTATTTCAAATGGTACAGGCTCAGCACCTGTAGGAACGGAAAGTGGTGCACGCTCTTTGGGGCAAGTATTTATTGACTCATCTATTGTTCGTACTGCAAAAATTAATTTATATAAATTAGACAGTCGTTTTAAACAATCTCGTGTCAATATTGAAAGCTTTCATGGCAATGTGTTGTTAACAGGCCAAGTGCCTGATAATCACTTAAAAGAATTGGCTGAAGAAAATGTTCGTTCAATGAGTGATGTTAAAACCGTACATAATTATATTACTGTGGGCAACCAAATTAGCTACAGCACTATTATGCAAGATACAGCTGTAACAGCTAATACCCGTGGGCTAATTATGAAAGCGCCTGTGGTATCTGACAGCAAAGTACACATTCATACTGAAGATGCTGTTCTTTATGTGATGGGCCGTTTAAACAGTGCGGAAATCACAGACTTAAATCAAATCTTGCAACAAGTGGGTAATGTAACGCGAATTGTCACTTTAATTGACAATGTTGAACAAAGCTCAAATCCACAAGAGCGTAGTATCAACTCGAGCTTTACCACACCAACTGTTAGTAATGTGCAGCCTGAAGTACAAACGCCCGTTGCCATTGATCCAGATGCAGTTGATCCAAACCACGCACAATAAATCTCAATTATTTAGTATCGAAAATCTATGTCGAGCAAGTTTCAGCTTTGGTCACAACAGCTTCAACAAAAGGTGGAGCTGGCAAAATCACTTTATCGAGACTTTAGAATCTATGATTTTGGTAGTCTTGCACTCAATCGGCTCACACCTAAAAAAGGTTATAGCATCCAAAGTAATATTGCGTATGGCTTAAAAGCCCGTCATCGTTTGGATTTATATCGTACTGAGCAACCACGTCAAAAGCGCCCACTGATTGTATTTGTACATGGTGGCGCATGGATGCATGGTGATAAAAAAGACTATGGTTTTATTGGTGAAGCCTTTGCTAAAGAAGGTTTTGATGTTGCGGTTATAAACTATCAACTTGCACCAGAACATATTTTTCCTGCATCAATTGATGATTTGAGTCTAGCATTAAACTATTTGACGCAATCACAGCATAAGTTGCAGATCGAACTAGAAGATTTGGTGTTGATGGGGCATTCAGCAGGGGCATTTAATGTCATGTCTGCGCTGTACCATCCTCAGCCATATCAATTACAAATCCGTGAAAACATTCGTGCCATTGTCGGCTTGGCTGGGCCTTATCATTTTGACTATAAAGGTGACCCAATTTGTGCTGAGGCTTTCGATCAAGATGTCCCATATCAGCAAGTGATGCCGTATTATTTTGTTGAATCTAACAAAGTAAAACACTACTTATTTACTGCCGCGAATGACGATATTGTTGGGGTAAATAATAGTGAAGATTTAGACCGTCAATTAAAGGCATTGGGAAATCACAGTCAGTTAATAGAAATTCCTCGTGTCGGTCATATCACGATGATTGGGTCAGTATCGAGCTTATTTAGTCGTTTCTTTAAAACCAAAGCTGAAATTATGCGTGTTTTAGATGAAATTAGCCCGAAGGTTTAGAGAGCTGTAAATGGTATGGATAAACCGCAAATCTATTGCGGTTTATTTTTTTGTAAATACCTTTTGCTGCTTGATTAAAGCCAAGCCTCTGTATCATCAGCTACCGCTGTTCCATGTATCGCATGCATAATCATGGCGTGGGCAATACTACCTTTAAAGGGGATTTCTGGCAGATGATCAAACTTGAAAAATGCGGCATCCGCAATTTCTTCTTCTTGTAACTGTAATTCACCAGCTGCATATTCGGCTTTAAAAGCAATCATTAAATTACTCGGGAAAGGCCAAGGTTGGCTAGCTAAGTACTGGATATTTTTAACCTGTATGCCAACTTCTTCCAAGGTTTCGCGACGTACAGCTTCCTCTAAAGTTTCGCCAACTTCAACAAAACCGGCAATTAAGCCATACATTTGCCGTGCGTTACGCGCATTTTTTGCTAAGAGGATTTCGTCCTTGCCACGTGTAATAACGGTAATGACGCAGGGATTGACCCGTGGATATTGGTGATAGCCACAGGCAGGGCATACCATTGCATATTCAGTCGCGTGAACTTCAGTTGCTGTACCGCAATGGCTACAAAATTTATGATTACGACGCCATTCTAAAAGTTGAATTGCACGACTAGCTTGTTCAAACTCTTTGACATTCCAGAGTTGCAAAAGCTGACGTATTGGAATGAGTTGTAAGCCTTGAGGAATAGGCTCATCTTCGAGGAGGTCACGGGCAATCACTTGATCACCCGTACCTATATTTAAATCACTTGCGAGTTGCTCAACTTCTGGAAGTTGAAAGTTTTCATCGACCAACAATTGCTGTTGTTTAAAGATATAGGCAAGTGACAATTTAGACATTAGGCTGCTGCAGATTTCAGTTTTTCGCTACTGTCCAATGCTACCTTAAACATCGTGTGTAATACAGGTTGTTTGTTCTTTAAATTGTCAATGAGCATGTCAGCACTTGCCAATGAATCTAATGCTTGATTCACTTCATTTGCATCAATCGCTGTTGATGATTCAACTCGTTTCAAAATGAATTGAGCAGTTGAATTCAGCGCATTTTGAGCTGCATCTGCATTGAGGAACAACATTGCACCACCAATTTCGCGGAATTGAGTTGCAGTCGCTTCAAGTTGTGTTAAATCTTGGTTTTGTAAATACTGAACCAAAGATTGGCTAGCAGCATCAATTAAAACCTTGGTCTCATTTAACAGGGCAGCATGTGCTTCATCTAAACGGTCGAGTGAAATATTCATATTATTCACACGAAGTTGTAAGCGGCTAGAGGTGTGATGACGCTCAAGCACACCAATCGAGTTCATGGCAGACAAGATATTGTTCATCAACTGCTGGGCAAAGCTTTCATCTTGTAAAATCTCAGCATTACCTAATGACGCAGCTTGACGCGACAGGTCGTTATAAGCTTCATTTAAGTTCAAGACTTTGAAAATATTTGCCAATTCGTTCAATTTCGCTTGAAGTTCTTGGGTTTTTTCAGGCGTCATATTTTGATAGTTAAATTCAATATCATTACGAATTTGCGTCATTTCAGTCGTAACCAATTCACCAATGGTATGCATGGTTTCGAAGTCAGGACCATATAAATGACGACTGAAAACTTGCAATTGGGTGTCGGTAAGAAGATCTTCACCGATATTTAACTTGCCACGAATATGATGAGAAATGTCATCTTCTTGGCTAATGCTTAGACTTAAGACATTGGCTAAATCAGAAATGGATGCTTTAAAGCGCTCAGTTCCTGCAAAATATTGAGCCATATTGCGTTCAATGCTTACCAAGGTACGTAAACGAGCATCGGTAATTAAGATTTGATCAATTTGATTAAACGCAACAAAAACCAAGTTCCAGTATTGTTTGCTTGGATGTTTGTCTGAAAGACCTGCTAAATACGTACCGACCAATTTAATCGCTTGCAGATCCAGCTCAGTTTCTTCTTGTTTAATCAATTTATTCAACGCCAACTTATACAGACGGTGAACGTATTTTGATTTTTCAAGTGCAGGCGCTTGAGGTAAGTCAAAGTCAGGAGTAATACAATCGAGTAGGGACTCAATGTGTTGGCCTTCCGACGTTAGAGGTTTACCCAAAGACAGTTCTAGACGATTCAGACTGTCGAGTAGGAACTGTGGAATTTTAACTTCACGCAGGCAGATAAATTCGATATAGCGTTTCAGCATGGTTGTGCCTTCGCTCAGTGCGATGACATTTTGAGTGTTAATTTGCGCAGGATTCCCCATGATCTTGCGCATTAACTCTGCTGAATATTGAGCGATTTTTGCCAAACTTGGCATATCAACTAAAGCTAATACTTGAGCACATTGTTCAAATTGAATCAGTGCATCATCAATCCCGAAAGGTAAAGTTTGATCTTCAACTAAGGTGCTGACTGCTGATTCGACTAACTTGATTGAGTTATCAACCTCATTTTTTATTATCAGCAAAGCCGTTGGATCAAAATGGATAGAGGTTTGGTAAGACATGTATCTGCACCTTTCCTAGATGTTTTATCTTGTTTATTAACCGCCCCTTAAGGCGGTCCATGTTTATGGTTTTACTATAGCGTATGTAAGAATTGTTTATATACAAAAAGTAACACGAAATTTAGATTTTATTTCGCAAAAAGGCAAGGTGTACCATGTTTTTCTTCAAATTGTTTGACCCATGTCTCATGGGCTTCAAGTTCATCTGCTGAAGGTAAAATCACTGGTAATTCAATTTCAACAGCGGCGCGGGTTTGCGAACCATCTTCATTTTGCGAGTGGGTCAGTGCATCGATATCAAAGGATACCTGACCGCCCGTCATTGCTAGGTAAACGTCAGACAGAATTTCAGCATCGAGTAAGGCACCATGGAAGGTACGGTCTCGTTGTGGAATTTCATAGCGACGCACCAACGCATCGAGTGAGTTTTTCTGGCCTGGATGCTTGGCTTTGGCCATAGCCAAGGTATCGGTAACTTCGCAAACTTCCGATAAGGCCACAAAACCTGCGCGTTTGAACTCCATATCAAGGAAGTTCATATCGAAGGTTGCATTATGCGCAATGATTTCTGCGCCTTTTAGATAGTCAAATAATACATCAGCAATTTCAGCATACAGTGGTTTGTCTTTTAGAAAGTCATCACTGATTCCGTGAATATTTTCAGATTCGCCGACAGGTTTTTGCGGGTTGATATAAATATGAATTGAGCTGCCGGTCAGTTTACGGTTAATCATTTCCACCGCACCGACTTCAATAATGCGGTCGCCATCTTGGAAATAGAAACCCGTAGTTTCCGTATCCAAAATTAATTGTCGTGGGCCAGATACATCGACGGTTGCTGGTGTAATGACAATCATCGGATGGATTTCAGCAGCTTGTTTAGACTGTATAGGAGCAGCTGCGCTCAACGTTGAAGCAGTGTCAGTTGTTTGTTGTTCTATCGCAATGTCATCAATCTGCTCTGCATTGTTCGCTGTCTCAGCAGCGATTTCAAGTGACGGAGCAATTTCTAGCGGCTGAGCAATTGAAGATTCCTGAATTGAAGCGTCAACAATGCTTTCATTTGAAATCGTAGCTTCTTCAGAGATTTCTTCTTCATCATCACTATCAGCAAATTCGAGTCCAAACGGATCATTTAATAGCCAGTCAGGTTCAGCTTTTTTTTTAGGTGCTTCAGCTGTAGATGCTGCTTGTTTGATGCGTTCGAGGGTTTTTTCTGCGCCTAGATTGGCCAATTGATCAGCCATTTCATTTCCCGGATGGCCTGCATGCCCTTTAATCCAGTTCCATTCAATTTCCCGACCCTGACAAGTTGCATCCAGTAATTTCCACAGATCAGGATTTTTAACATCTTTCCAGTTTTTCTTTTTCCAACCATGTATCCACTCGGTAATGCCTTGTTTGACATAGTTAGAGTCTGTCCAAATAATCAGTTTTGCATCGGACGGACAGTGTTGAATGCCTTCAATTGCAGCAGTCAATTCCATACGGTTATTGGTGGTTTCAGCTTCGCCGCCGCAGAGTTTTTCTTCTCCAGTTTCACGGATGATATAGGCCCCCCAACCCCCTAAGCCAGGGTTGCCTTTACATGCACCATCAACATAAAGCGTGATTGTTTGAGACATAAATCAAATCCGGAGAAAAACAAGCATTCAGAACCGTATATTCTATAACGCAAATGACAGAGAGAAATCCATTTCTGGCGATTTTTTTAATTTCTTGTAACATTTATACTGAAATAGCGTTAAATTAACGCCTTGTGTCTGTGTTCTGCTTCACTACAATGGCATATCTAAAAAATAAATTTTATATGAGTTGTCTGGATTTTTTTATGTATAAATCAACTGCGACTGTCTGGCAGCCTACGTTACCACAAATTTTTAAATTTACAGTCTTGGGTTCTGCGCTCGCAGCTCTTGGTCTGACGGGCTGTTCTTCATCGCAAACGACTAAGCAGAACTCAGCAAGTAAACAAGTTGGCTCAAACTTTCTCGATGCCAATAGTTTAGATTCACTCGAAGATTTACTTTCTGCAACAGACATGCGTGCCGTAGAAGGCGACCGCCTTTTAGTACTAAAGCACGGTGATGTTTGGAAGCGAATGACCGTTGGTTTCAAAATGGATTTGAACCACTGGGATACGCGAATTGAAGCACAGCGTGGTTGGTTTATTTCACGTCAACCGTATATTGACCGTTTAAGTGCGCGTGCGTCCCGTTATTTATATCACACGGTTAAAGAAGCAGAACGTCGTGGTTTGCCGACTGAGTTGGCGTTATTGCCAGTGATTGAAAGTTCTTATGACCCAGCAGCAACTTCAAGTGCTGCCGCAGCAGGTTTATGGCAGTTTATTCCAAGTACTGGACGTATTTACGGCTTAAAACAAACCTCAATGTATGATGGTCGTCGTGACGTAGTTGAATCTACGCGTGCAGCTTATGAGTTTTTAGGTGCGCTACATAACCAGTTCGGTTCGTGGGAATTGGCTTTGGCTTCTTATAATGCAGGGCCGGGGCGTATTCAACAAGCGATTAACCGTAACCGTGCAGCAGGTTTGCCAACCGATTATTGGTCGTTAAAACTGCCACAAGAAACCATGAACTATGTCCCACGTTTCTTGGCTGTTGCTCAAATTATTAAAAATCCAAGTGCTTATGGCGTAAGTTTACCGCCAATTGCTAACCGTCCACATTTTCGTGAAGTGGCTGTAGGGCCTGCAAATTTAAATGAAATTGCATCTATTACTGGTTTAAGTCGTGCAGAACTTTATGCACTAAACCCGGGTCATCGTGGCGATGTGATTGATAGCAGCAGCCCAATGCGGATTTTAATTCCTGCGGATGTGAGTCCATCAGTCGATGCACGTTTGAAAAAATTACAATCAGGTGGTTCATCAGGTTATTGGGCAAGTAATTCAACTTATAACTTACCAAAAAATAATGTTGAAATAACACCGTCACGTGTTACTCCGCCGGAATTAAATAGTAAAACTATTCAGCCCGCTAAAGTGACGCCACCTACGCTGACCACACAGCCGACAGTGACAGCTTCTGCCAAACCACCTGTAGTCGCTGCAACGGTAACGCCAAGTATTCCGTCAGGAACGAAAGGCAAAACACCAATGGGATCATCTGCTTTAGCTGCATTTGCATCGAATAGTGATATTCCAAGTGCGCCGCGTATACCAGTCGCTGTAACACCTTCGACTCCTGTGAAAGCCGTGTCTGTCGAGCCACCACTCAGCGCAAATGAGCGTGAGCAAATCATGGCGGCTATTAAAGCCGAAGGTGAGACCAAAACAGTTGATGAGGTGTTAAAACCAGTAGCGACCAAAGCAGAACAAGAAGAAGTCGTTCAGGAAATTAAAGCTATTGCGCCGAAGGGCACTGAAATTGTCGATCCTTATGATGGTAAGATTAAGTTGACAGCGATTCAGACCAGCCAGTCGATTGCGGATCAACAAGGTAAAGAACTGACCAAAGGTTTCTCTTACCCGAAAAGCGTGGCTGAAAATACAGGTGCTGATTCTGAAGAAGCCAAACGCAACCAAGGTAAAAATGTCATTCGTACAGATTCTGAAATTGTAGTTGTACCACCTAAAGGTAAACGCAGTACTTATACAGTTTTGGCAGGTGACACTTTAGCGTTGATCGCGATGAAAAATGGCGTGAATTGGCGTGATATTGCAGCTTGGAACCAAATTTCGCCAGATTCGACTTTGTATGTCGGTACGACCATCTATTTATATGATGCGAAACCGATTGTTCAAAATAACGAAGAGTCGAAAGCCAAGCCTATAGCAGATAGCTACGTAGTGAAAGCAAATGACAGTCTTACAGCTGTTGCGAGTCAATTTGGTTTAAGTACGAAGCAACTCGCAGACTACAATGGTTTAACCACCACGAGTGGTTTATATGTTGGGCAGAAATTGTCCTTAAAAGAAACACCTGCATCTAAAGCAAAATTGGAAGCTAACAAGAAAGCAGCTCAAGTTGTCGAAAAATCTGCAAAAGTTCAAACAAAATCCTACACGGTAAAACGTGGTGAATATCTAAAACTCATTGCAGATCGTTATGCGCTGTCAAATCAAGAGTTGGCAGATTTAACAATAGGCTTAACGGCTGGCAGTAGTTTGATGGTGGGGCAAAAAATTAATGTGCCATTACAAGCAGTAGCCGAGGTTGAGAGCAAAGTTGAAAAGCTTGAAAGCAAAGTCGTAAATCGCATTGAAAATGTCAAAGTTGATCCTGCTTATAAAGTTGAAAGCTATAAAGTTCAGCGTGGTGATACGCTTTACAGCATTGCGACGCAGTCAAAAATCAGTTTGTCTGAATTGGCGAGTTTAAATGACATGTCGGCAAACAGTGGGCTGATGGCTGGGCAAAGTATTAAAGTACCTGCAAGTTCAACTGTTCCAGATACTTATGTGGTGCAGTCTGGCGATACACTGACAGGTATTGCTAGCCGCTATGATTTGGGCATGGACTATGTCGCGAATTTAAATGGCATAGAGCGTAGTTCAGGTCTACGTGTTGGGCAGAAATTAAAATTAACAGGTGATGTTGCACCGGTTAAAGTAGAAACTAAAGTTGAGCCGACCAAAACTGAAAGCAAAACCAATACACGAACGAATTCTGTTGAAGCGACCGATTTTCATGTGGTGAAATCAGGTGAAACGCTGGGTGTGATTGCGAAGAAATATCATCTTCAATTGCGTTATTTAGCTGAATTAAATGGCCTAAATACCAATAGTGCGATTCGTGTAGGGCAGCGTTTAAAAGTAGATGGTGAACTACCTGCTGATGTAGCTAGTAAAGCAACTGAAACCAAAAAAACGGAAGCTAAATCCTCTACGAGCAATGTGAAACCAGCAAATACTGAAAGCTATACTGTGAAATCAGGCGAGTCTTTAAATTCGATTGCTAGTCGGACGGGGTTAACTGTGGCAGCATTGGCTGAGTTAAATAACTTGAACCCGCGTGCTGGGCTTCGTGTTGGTCAAAATTTACAAGTTCCTAAAACCATCAGTGAATACCGTATTAAACGCGGGGATACGCTGATTGGTTTGGCAAGTCGTTATGGACTAGATACATCAAAACTCGCTGAAATGAATGATATGCAACCGTCTGCTCAGTTACGTATTGGTGAAGTGATAAAAGTACCGAACTGAGTCCAAACATTAAGGAGTTAAGTTGAATGTATTCTGCTTCAACTTCGCGTTACGTGTTTGGTATGACCTTGAGCATACTTTCAACAGGGGCGTGGGCTGCATTGCAGACCACGCCTTTTCTTGCCATACATAGTAGCCCTCAATATCATCAATTACAGGCAATGCCCTATGCCAATCCTTTTGCCACTAAAGGGGGCTATATCACGACTTCGAGTATTGGGAGTTTTGATAATTTAAACAGCATGAATGGAAAAGGGCGTTCTGTTGAAGGTATCAATTATCTATTTGATAGTTTGATGAGTTCATCTTTAGATGAGCCGGGCGTGATGTATCCGTTACTTGCCGAAAAAGTGACATTTGACCCGAAAAAAACTAATTTTGTTATTTTTCATTTAAACTCCAAAGCACGATTTAGTGATGGGAGTGCCTTAACAGCTGATGATGTGAAGTTTAGTTTTGATACCTTCCAAACTAAATCAAATCCCGGTCTACAAATGTACCTAGCGGATTTGGACAAAACAGATATTTTATCTAAATATCAGGTGAGGATGAGTTTTAAATCTGGACATAATACGGATATGCCCATGATTTTGGCGCAAATGCCGATTTATTCCAAAAAGGATTGGGCAAAAAAAGATTTTACTCAAATTACATTGCAGCCCATTTTAGGCTCTGGCCCTTACACGATTGAGAAGATCGATGCAGGTAGGAGTATTCGCTACAAGCGCAATCCAGACTATTGGGGGCAGAAATTAGCTGTCAATCGTGGTCGGTATAATTTTAACCATCTGAAATATGTATATTACCGCAGCCCAGACATCGCCTTTGAAGGCTTTAAAGCGGGTCAATTTACGTTATATGAGGAAAAGACCGCACGTAATTGGGTGGGAGCGTACAATTTTCCTGCTTTTAAAGACGGTAAAATTGTCAAATATCGCTTTAAACATGAACGACCGATTCCCACAAAAAGTCTCGTATTTAATACCCGTCGTGCGCCATTTAGTGATATTCGCTTTCGGCAAGCTTTAACTTTTGCTTATGATTTTGAATGGCAAAATAGAGCGTTGTTTTATGGGCAGTATCAGCGTTTACAGAGTTATTTTAGTAATAGTGTGTTAGAAGCAAAGGGAAAACCCTCTATCCAAGAGTTGGATATTTTAAAACCGATGTTATCGCAACTTGATCCTATTCAACGACAGGGGGTTTTATCCAATTGGCAATATCCTGTTTCTGATGGCAGTGGATTTAATCGAAAAAACCTTCTGCATGCACGCCAACTGTTATTGAATGCGGGTTATCGTTATCAAGACGGCAGATTGGTGGATGCAAAATCTCAGCCTGTGAAATTTGAACTTTTGATTCAGCAACAAGATTTGCAGCGAACCTTAATGCCATTTATACGAAATTTGAAACGTTTAGGTATTCAGGTGTTATTACGACAAGTCGATGGACCGCAATACACCGAGCGTATGCGAAATATTGACTTTGATATGATCGTGGATGAAATGCCTCAATCGCTCACTCCAGCGGGTGAGCAAGCTCAACTTTGGGGCAGTCAAGCAGCCGATCAAGTGGGTAATTATAATTATGCTGGGA
Source organism: Acinetobacter sp. YH12128 (assembly GCF_013418655.1). Taxonomy (NCBI): domain Bacteria; kingdom Pseudomonadati; phylum Pseudomonadota; class Gammaproteobacteria; order Moraxellales; family Moraxellaceae; genus Acinetobacter; species Acinetobacter sp. YH12128. Next base: position 19,152 of record NZ_VPBO01000023.1, read on the forward strand.
TTAAAAATCCTGTGATCGATAAGCTCATTCAACAGGTGATCAATGCTCCAAATCGGGAGGAATTGATTGTTCGTACGCGTGTTTTAGACCGCCTGCTTAGAGCGGGTTATTATCAAATCCCAATGTTTGGGCAAAGTGAAAACTGGTTTGCCTATTGGCATATGTATAAGCAACCTTATGTCAAACCTAAACTTTCTGTAGGGATTGACTATTGGTGGAGTGATGTAGCTCAAGCCAAGCAAATAACACAATATCTACGGCAGCAATAAATACACCTGAATGACTAGGAATGTGAAAGCAACATGGGCACATATATTTTAAAAAGATTGCTCCTGATTATTCCAACATTGTTTTTCATTTTACTGATTAACTTTGTCGTGATTCAGATTGCGCCAGGAGGACCTGTTGAGCAGGCTATACAGCAAGCAGAATCCTTTCAAGGCATGGGAAACACGGGTGGTGGTGAAACTGCGACGACAGGCAGTAAATACCAAGGTGCAAAAGGCCTCAGTGAAGAAATGGTGGCAAAAATCGAAGCGCAATATGGTTTCGATAAACCATTATTCGAACGTTTTTGGCTCATGTTAAAGGGCTATGTGACACTAGATTTTGGTACCAGTTTCTTTAAAGATAAGCCTGTCACTCAGCTGCTTTGGGAAAAACTGCCAGTATCTTTATCCCTTGGCTTATGGAGTACCTTGCTGATCTATATGGTGTCTATTCCATTAGGCATTAAAAAAGCCCGTCAACATGGTCTGTTATTTGATAAAAGTACGTCTATTTTATTGGCTATCGGCTACGCCATTCCTGCTTTTGCCTTTGCCATTTTACTCATTGTATTTTTTGCAGGTGGTTCATATTTTCAGTGGTTTCCTCTACAAGGTTTAGTTTCAGAGAATTTTACTGAGTTAAGTGTATTTGGCAAAATTGCAGATTATTTTTGGCATATGGCGTTGCCTTTGTTTGCCATGGTGATTGGTGGTTTTGCTGGCTTAACTTATCTGACCAAATACTCTTTTATGGAAGAACTAAATAAGCAATATGTTCTTGCTGCTCGTTCTAAAGGTTTGACCGAATCACGTGTGCTGTATGGGCATGTATTTCGTAATGCAATGCTCATTGTTATTGCTGGTCTACCAGAAGCCTTGATTGGCATCTTCTTTGTGGGAAATCTATTTATTGAAATTATTTTCAATCTAGATGGCCTGGGATTGTTGGGGTTTGAAGCCATCGTACAACGCGATTATCCAGTGATTTTTGGCACCTTGTTTATTTTTACCTTGATGGGGCTGATCTTAAGATTAATCAGTGATGTCATGTATCAAATGATTGATCCACGAATTAATTTTGATTCGCAGGGGGCAAAATAATGTCTCCGATCATGCAAGCGCGATTTCAACGTTTTAAAGACAATAAATTAGGTTTTACATGCTTTATCAGCTTTGCCTTGATTTTTATGTTGTCTCTAGCTGTCGAGTTTATTGCCAATGATAAACCGCTCTTGGTCAAATACGATGATTCTTTATATGTGCCCGTACTAAAAAGCTATCCAGAGACCGCATTCGGTGGGGTATTTGAAACTGAGGCTGATTATAAAGATCCTGTCGTTCAGCAACTGATTGAAGAGAAAGGCTGGGCTGTATGGCCACTAATTAAATTTTCCTATCAAACACCGAATTTAGAACTGGCTGTGCCCGTACCATCTGCACCAACTGCACAAAATTGGCTCGGTACCGATGACCAAGGGCGTGATGTGCTGGCGCGAATTTTATATGGATTACGTGTGTCGCTCCTGTTTGGTTTTGTATTAACTTTTGCTTCAGCAATATTGGGCATCATGGTTGGGGCGATACAAGGCTATTATGGTGGGTGGATAGACCTCATTGGTCAACGGATTTTAGAAGTCTGGGGTGGGCTCCCGATGCTATTCATGGTAATGATTTTAGTCAGTATGTTTACACCGAGTGTGTATTGGCTCTTTGTCATTATGCTGTTGTTTGGCTGGCCCACTTTAGTCGGCTTGGTTCGTGCAGAGTTTTTACGTGCTCGTAATTTTGATTATGTCCGTGCAGCACGAAGTCTTGGCGTCACAGATAGTACGATTATGTTTCGGCATATTTTACCAAATGCGATGAGTTCCAGTCTTTCACAGCTACCTTTCATGCTTACGGCAAATATTACTGCACTGACAGCCTTGGATTTCTTAGGTTATGGCTTACCGCCTGATGCAGCGTCATTAGGTGAGTTATTGCTTCAAGGGAAAAACAATCTGAATGCACCATGGCTAGCCTTATCGGGGTTTTTTACCTTAGCGATCGTGCTGTCTTTATTGATTTACATTGGGGAGGCGACACGTGATGCATTCGATCCTAGAGGTCAATAATCATCAAGTTAATGTACCTCCCATCGTGTTAGAGGTGGAACATTTACATATTTCACATGCAGCACAGGTCTTGGTTGATGATCTAAATTTTAAATTGCATGCAGGTGAAACGATAGCGATTGTTGGAGAAAGCGGCTCAGGTAAATCGATTAGCAGCCTAGCTATACTCGGTTTGTTGTCGAGTGATCTGCAGGTCACAGGCAGCGTCAGCCTGAATGGACAAAATATTCTTGGACTGAGTCCTGAGCAGCACCGAAACATTCGTGGACAGAAAATTGCCATGATTTTTCAAGAGCCGATGACAGCTTTAAATCCCTTACATCGGGTTGAAAAGATTGTTGGTGAGTCACTGTTGTTACAGGGATGGTCGAAGGCAAAAACTCGGCAGCGGGTTATAGAATTATTAAATGGTGTTGGTATTCCTGATGCTGAAGATAAGTTAAGACGATACCCACATGAGTTATCTGGGGGGCAGCGACAACGTGTCATGATTGCCATGGCATTGGCCTTAGATCCTGATATTTTAATCGCTGATGAGCCAACCACGGCTTTAGATGTCACTTTGCAAGCGCAAATCTTAAATTTATTAAAGTCGCTACAACAGCAGCGTAATATGGCCATGATTTTAATTAGCCATGACCTGAATTTGGTCAAGCGCTATGCCGAACATGTGATTGTGATGAATCGTGGACAAGTGGTGGAACAAGGAGATGTTCAGGAAATTTTTGAGCAACCGAAGCAGGCGTATACCAAAAATCTATTAGACCATGATTTTGGTAAAGCAATACAGGTTTCACAAACGCAGACACTTTTAAAATTACACCAATTAGGAGTGAAGTTCCCAGTCAAACAAGGCTTATTGAACCGCATCAAAGATTATGTCGTTGCGGTAGAGGCTTTGGATTTAACAGTGGCTGAAGGTGAGTCGATCGGTATTGTTGGAGAGAGTGGTTCAGGGAAAAGCTCCCTAGCATTGGCTATTGCTCGGCTCATAGAAAGTGATGGCGAAATTATGTTAAATCAACACGCCATCCATCAACTTTCAGAAAAACAGCTCAGACCTTTACGTCGTGAATTTCAAATTGTCTTTCAAGATCCATTCAGTAGTTTAAATCCACGGCTCAATGTAGAGCAAACCATTGGCGAAGGTTTGGCCTTACAGCATTTATCTGCAAATGAAATTGTACAGCGTATAGATGAAGCTTTGCAGAAAGTCGAATTAGCCAGCTCATTTAAGCAGCGTTATCCACATGAATTATCGGGTGGGCAACGGCAGAGAGTCGCCTTAGCACGTGCGTTGGTATTACGTCCTAAATTATTGATACTCGATGAACCCACATCGGCACTAGATCGGACGACACAAAAAGCCATCGTGAAGCTGCTACGGCGTTTGCAGCAAGAATTTAATATGAGTTATTTATTTATCAGTCACGATTTACACGTGGTCAAAGCCCTGTGTCAAAAAGTGTTGGTACTGCGCCATGCCAAAGTCATGGAATTTCAAGACACCGCAGATCTATTTGCACGACCACAAACGGACTATACCCGTAAATTAATTGAAGCCAGCCAATACTAAAATCAAACTTATGGATATTTTGACAAGTGTCATTGTCAAAATATCCTTGACCTTTAGAAAATAGTAATTAGAGTAAATACTCAGGACTTATTATTTCATTTTGGACATTGTCATGAGCCATTTAGCTGAAAGCTTTAAAATTCGTAATACCACGTTTAAAAATCGCATCATCAAAGGTGCAATGAGTGAAGCATTGGCCAATACCGCAGGCCAACCCAATCACTTACATTTTGGGTTATATGAAGCTTGGGCGAAGGGTGGTTTAGGCTGTGCCATTACCGGTAATGTCATGGTGGATTTTTGTGCTAAAAATGAGCCGGGGGTTGTGGTCGCTGAAACTGAGCGAGATTTAGCACAGTTAACACAGTGGGCTGAGTTAGGTAAGAAGCACGGCATGGTGCAATTGGTTCAACTTTCACATCCGGGCCGTCAATGTCCTAAAGGTTTAAATAAGGAAACGGTTGCGCCGTCCGCTGTACCATTTAGTCCGATGTTAGCTACAACTTTTGGAACACCGCGCGAACTTCGTGAAGATGAAATTTTAGATATTATTCAGCGTTTTGCACGTGCCGCACACATTTGTGAAAAGGCAGGCTTCGAAGGCGTGCAATTGCATGGTGCGCATGGTTATTTAATTAGTCAGTTTTTGTCGCCACTGACCAATAAACGTCAAGATCAGTGGGGCGGTTCAAATGAAAATCGCATGCGCTTTTTGCTTGAAATCTATAAGGCAGTTCGCGCAGCGACGACCGATGATTTTATCATTTCGGTCAAACTGAATTCTGCTGATTTCCAACGCGGCGGAATTAGCGAAGCAGATGTGATTGAGGTCTTTAAGGCAATCGATGCCGCAGGGATTGATATGATTGAAATCTCGGGTGGTTCCTATGAAGCGCCAGCGATGGCGGGTGCTAAAGCAGAAAAACGTAAAGCCAGTACCATTGCTCGTGAAGCTTATTTCCTCGATTTTGCGGACAATATCCGTAAAGAAGTGAAATGCGCGTTAATGGTTACCGGCGGGTTTAGAACCGTGCAAGGCATGAATGCTGCACTAGACAGTGGAGCTTGTGATTTTATTGGTATTGCACGTCCTTTCGCTGTAGAAGTCGATTTGGCTGATCGTTTATTGGCGGGGCAGGATGTTCGTTACGGTGTGGACAAAATTAAAACTGGCATACCGATGATTGATAAAATGGCGATTATGGAAATTATTTGGTATGCCGCTCAGTTTAAATCGATTGGTGAAGGCAAACAGCCAAATCCTAAACTTTCACCGTTAAAAGTGTTTTTTAAATATCTCAAAGGAAATTTAACAGCGGTCATTAAAGGGCAAGTCAATTCACGTAAGTCGGCTTAATCAATCATTGAATTATTAGAATAAGGGCAATCGGCATACATCCATGTTATGGTTGCCTTTATTCATATCAATATTGCTTACAATAAAAATGTCTAAAATTTTAATATTAATAGTCATTCTTTCGGGGCTCAGTTCTGCCCTCTATGCCCAGTCCGTATTTCAGACGGGGGATATCATTTTTCATATCTCAAAGTCACAGCAAAGTTTAAGCATTCAAAAGGCCACACATTCGCCCTATAGTCACATGGGCATGATCGTAAATAAAAATAACCAAACCTGGGTGCTCGAAGCTATTCAACCTGTGCAATATACCGCTTTAAATCAATGGATCACGCGTGGGGAGAATGCTCACTATGTCGTAAAAAGGCTCAAACAACCCTTAAATGTGCCGCAGAAAACGAAGTTGGTACAACATGCAGAAAAGTACTTGGGCAAACCCTATGATATATATTTTGAATGGGATGACCGTGCAATTTACTGTTCTGAAATTGTTTGGAAAGCTTATCAGCATGCTTTAGGAATCGAACTTTCTCCATTACAACAACTGAAACAATTTGATTTAAAACAAAATGAAGTCCAGCGTCTAATGCGGCAGCGCTATGGTCAAAATATTCCGCTGAATGAGCAGGTGATTGCCCCTAAGGCCATTTATGATTCAAAACTTTTAAAAGAAATATTTAGAAATTAAGGCAATAAAAAAGCCCAAGTCGCAATGCTTGAGCTTTTTAATGAGTGATTAAAACCAACTCGAATATGGCGTCCCTACGGGGATTCGAACCCCGGTTACCGCCGTGAAAGGGCGATGTCCTAGGCCTCTAGACGATAGGGACAGTACAGAAAGCAAATTTTAAAACCGTTTATTTCAGTCTAAGTTTTTAGACTAAATAATGGCGTCCCTACGGGGATTCGAACCCCGGTTACCGCCGTGAAAGGGCGATGTCCTAGGCCTCTAGACGATAGGGACTTAATAAAATGTACTTCTGAAAATTGGCGTCCCTACGGGGATTCGAACCCCGGTTACCGCCGTGAAAGGGCGATGTCCTAGGCCTCTAGACGATAGGGACGTTTCAGAGGTGGGCGTATATTAGGGTGAAAATCGGGGGGTGTCAAACGCTTTTCTATAAATAAATTCAGTTTTTGTTGTTGAGTGCATAAAATTAAAACAATTTGCTAAAAATGTTTGAAAAATACATTATTTATGTCGGTTTTTTCAACACTTGTAAGATTGTAGCAATAACTTCTGGATGCGTTAAATATCCAGCAATATCGTGTGGGTGTTCAATCGATGTCTGAATTTGCTGGTTGATAATGGCGGGTTGAAAATCAAATGGTGCCTGACTCAGTGGAAAAGCGCTGAGAAAATCATCATGTGAATAAAAGTTTAACCAATCGCCTGAAATTGCATCAGGTCGCTGTAAAGGCTGAGGTAAGTGGGCTTGGATGACACGAAAAGCCAAAGGTGAGCCCAAGGTGATAAAGCGCTGTATGTTGAGTTCAGGATGTAACAGTAAAAAATGATACGCAATCACGCTACCTAGCGAATGTGCAATCAACAGGGTGGGTTTCGTTTGATGTAATTGCTCATGCAGACGAGTATGAACTGCCTGAATAAAGTGTGGATTGGATAAATAGAGATAAGTTTCGACCAAAAATTTATGCAAAAGTGTGGCATGTAATTTTGGGAAATAATTCATTAAAACTGCAAAATCGCGTAGGACAAGATCTTTGCCAAGTGCAGTGATCGATTTGAATGATTGGCTTAATCCAATAGCATCATTGAGGGTGATGTCAGGTAGATTATTTTGTACAGCATGATGCTCAAGTACTTTTGGTGATTTTTCTGGGAGTTCAGTGCGATGGATAAACGGAAAATGTGGCCACGTTTGAGGTGTCAAGGTGCTGGCTTGAAGCATATTCTGCAAATGATAACGCGTGAGTAAGTCTCCATAAAAAGGCATGCGCATATGGTGCTGTATATACGATAAAAAAGTCTCTTGATGGCTTTGCTTTAAGCCTTGAGACAACAGTGCAAGCCAATGCTGTTCGAGCGTACGTGCAGTTTGTTGTTGTTGATTCATGCCATGGATAAAGATGATCTGCATATTGCACCTCATCGACGGACCAGTTTTTATTCTACTTTTATTAAAATATAGCCATAAAAAAAGAGCAACCGAAGTTACTCTTTTATCGTGTTTGGTATGACAACGCAGATCAATCTTTGTTGTGATACAAGGTGTAGTAGCTGATATAACACGCCACAATGAAGATCATACAGCAGATAAAGCCAGTTAACATTTCTGGGTCAAATACCATACTAATACAGGTAATAAGACAGAATACAAAACCGAGTATCGGCACGATTGGGAAGAGTGGTGCAGCAAAAGCTAAATCTTTTGCAGTTTTGCCTTCTTTATACCACTGACGGCGGAAGTTGAATTGGCTTAAACAAATACTCATCCATACCACCACCATGGTAAATGCCGCGACACCTAACAAGTTTTTGAAGATGGTTTCTGGTGCAAATTGCTCAGAAAGTAAGCCCGGCATACCACCGATCATGGTCACAATCACGGCAACATAAGGAATACCCCGCGAGTTCACTTTAGAGAACACTGCAGGTAATTGCTTACTATAGGACAATGACCACATCATTCGAGATGCAGCAAATAAACCTGAGTTTGCAGCAGAAAGTAGGGCTGTGATAATGACAAAGCGGATAATGTCTTCTGCATAAGGAATACCAATGTGCTGGAATACCGTTACGAAAGGTGAACTACTTACACCTTCGGCAGATAAGCCGGCCTCTTGGTGTGGTAATAGTGCAGTAATAACAACAATGGTACCCACAAAGAAAATCAATAAGCGGAAAATCGCCGTGTTAATGGCTTTAGGCACATTTTTCGCTGGATCTTTGGTTTCACCCGCAGCAACACCAATCAGTTCAGTACCTGAGAATGCAAAGTTAACAATCAACATTGTAGCGAAGATTGGGAACAAGCCTTCAGGGAACCATCCTTGTGCAGTGAGGTTGCTAAACAGCGGTGCAGCTTCATAGCCTCGATAGCCTAAAACACCAAAAATGGCCAATAGACCTAAAATAATAAAGGCAACAACGGTAATCACTTTGACTAAGGCTAGCCAAAATTCAGATTCAGCAAACCATTTGGTTGAAATCATATTCAAGCAGAATACAAAAGCACCAAAGATTAGGGTCCACATCCACATAGAGCTGTCTGGGAACCATTCCTGCATTAAAAGTGCAGCAGCAGTAAATTCAGTTCCTAGCGTTACTGACCATGTCAGCCAATACAGCCAAGTGATGGTATAGCCCGTACCCGGTCCGATATAGCGTTTAGCATAAGCGCCAAATGAACCTGATTCTGGCATATGTACAGCGAGCTCGCCTAAGCAAAGCATCACCATATAGGCGATAATACCGCCTAAAAAATACGAAATAATGGCACCTACAGGCCCCGTTTGTGCAATGACTTCACCCGAACCAAGAAATAAACCAGTACCGATTGCGCCGCCAAGCGAAATCATCACCAGATGTCGAGTACTCATAGCGCGTTTTAACGGCGCAGAATTGCCCTGATGCGAAGCATCATTCGGAGAATGAGATGACTGCATAGAGAAAAAGGAGAATCAAATAATGAAGCGAGTAATTGTAGAGAAGAATGCAATGATGATGCAATCAATTAATATAAATTATAGATAAATAAACTTTAAGTTTGTCAGAGCTGACAGAAGAATTGGCGTCCCTACGGGGATTCGAACCCCGGTTACCGCCGTGAAAGGGCGATGTCCTAGGCCTCTAGACGATAGGGACGTTTTGAGGTGCTGTCATAGTATGAATAAACATGATGTGAGTCAAAGAAAAAATTTAAATCTCAGCTCATTTGTCTGTTATTTAAACATATAAATCAACGATTAATAAATTATAGAAAAGAAAGGCTTTGAAAATAAAAAAGCGAACCCAATGGCTTTGGATTCGCTTTAAAGATTAATCATTAAATCAGCTTAATCTTGATTATGATATAACCAATAATAACCTGCATAACATGCCGCCATAAAGATCAAGCATCCAATAAAGCCTGAAAGCATTTCAGGATCTGCAGCCATACTTAAACCTGTTGCGGTACAGCAGACAAAGCCAAGGATTGGAACCAGTGGGAACCATGGTGTACGGAATTTAAGTTCTGACACGCTATGACCTTGTTTCAGCCATTGGCGACGGAAGTTAAATTGACTCCAACAAATACTCATCCACACGATCACCATGGTGAAAGCGGCAATCCCCATCAAGTTTTTGAAGATCACATCTGCGCCAAATTGTTCTGACAATAGACCCGGTAAACCACCGATCATAGTGACCAATACAGCAATATAAGGCACACCAGTTTTGCTTAATTTTCCGAAAGCACGTGGTAATTGTTTTTGTGCAGACAGCGCCCACATCATACGTGATGCAGCATATAAACCAGAGTTAGCTGTAGAGAGTAAAGCCGTAATAATGACGAAACGAATTAAGTCTTCTGCATAGGGAATGCCCATCAGGTTAAATACGGAAACGAATGGGCTACTACTTAAGCCGCCATGTCCACCAACATTTAAACCTGCATCGGTATAGGTCAACAGTGAACTGATGACGATAATAGTGCCGACAAAGAAAATGATTAAGCGCCATACCGCAGCATGAATGGCTTTAGGCACATTCTTTTCAGGGTTTTCAGTTTCACCTGCAGCGATACCAATCATTTCTGTACCATTAAAGGCAAAGTTCACAATCAATAATGTGGCAAACAGTGGGAACAAACCATTTGGCAGCCAACCATGTTCAGTCAAATTGTGGAACATTGGAGCTGATTCATAGCCTTGGAAAGGTACGAAACCAAAGATGCAGGCAAAACCAAGGATGATGAAAATCAACACTGTTGCAACTTTCACCATTGATAACCAAAATTCTGACTCTGCAAACGCACGTGTAGAACTTAGATTAGAGATCAGTACGCCAGCTGCAAAGATCAGTGTCCATAACCAAATAGAGGTTTGTGGAAACCATTCCTGCATCAAAATAGCCGCCGCAGTAAATTCTGTACCTAAGGTGGCAGACCAGCCCAACCAGTACATCCAAGACACCATATAACCGGTACCCGGGCCAATATAATTAGTCGCAAAAGCACCAAAAGAGCCAGAAACAGGTAAATGTACGGCAAGTTCACCCAAACAGAGCATGACCATGTAGGCAATCAAACCGCCAATAATATAGGCAAGAACAGCGCCTAAAGGCCCAGCTTGTGAAATAACTTCACCTGAACCCATAAACAAACCAGTACCAATTGCACCACCAAGTGAGAGCATCACAAGGTGTCGAGTCGTCATCGCACGTTTAAGCGATGGACTTTTACCTTCAGCAGACGAGTGTTGCGAAGGTTCAGAGGGAGATTGCATAGTGAAATGAAAATTGAATGAAAGGTATATTTTATGATTGAATGCAGTGAAATGATTGATAAATCGAATTTTTCTTATAATGTGATAATACTGATCTAAAATTTAAATCTTTAGCACTGACCATTGGATTAATGGTCAGGAGTCTGATACTCAGCTTCAGAAGTTGCAGGTACTTGAGTTTGTTCAGCTACAGGGGCTTTGTTGTCATCGCGGCTCACAATATACAGATAGAGTGCAGATGGAAATAAGATGGCTAAAACCAAGAGCAACTTTTTAAACATAGGGTGTTCTTACATCAAAATAGATCAAGCTGAAGTATAAACAAAACCAGTCAGGCTGTAATTAATTAAAGTTTACGGTTTTTCTGTTCTAGATTGGACAGGATGACTTGGTAAATGTCGGGGTAGTGTTGTTTAAAGTTCCGTTGTTGCATGATCGTGATGGTTGAAGCATTTGGCTCAACACCCAGTTTTAAAATTTTTTGGGTTAAAGCGAGTTGTGGGGAGCGACCATCAAAATGTGTATTCAGTAAGTTACCATCGGTATATTTTACTGTGAGTCTAATATTAAGTAGATAATCAAAAACATTAGGCAAACCAAAACCGGCAGCTTTGTAGAGTAAATTATATGTTTCTGCACGATAGCCACGGCCGTATGTTTGATGTGTTTTTAATAATCCTAATGCATTATAAAATTCTAATTTGGCAATAATTTCTTGTTCATTAATAGAACCATCGCCATTTTTTAAAATCCTATTGATGGTGTTAAAAGTCACATCGTTTGAGCTGGGTTTGCAATCAGCAGCAATCAGTCGCTTGATATCTTGAAGTGGAAGTATAAGATGCGCTGTGTCACACATTTTTTTAACTTCTTTATTTTTCATTTTACTGTTTTGAATATTTTTATTTTCAAATTCCTGCACTATGGCTGACCAACCATATATGTTTATAAATTTATAATAACGAGATGCATCATTTGTCATCCCTTTGATCTTTTTAAAGTCGTGAATGTTTTTCACTGATGGTGCATTGGTAGCGTGATTTTGTGGCACTGGAGCATTTGCAAAGCAATGCATACTCATTAGCAGGCAGCTGGTAATAACGATGTTTTTCATGGTTTGTGTGCTTTTAATAAATTGTAAACGTCAGGATATTTGGTTGAAAAGTCATTCTGTTCCATTTGTTTATAAACGTTACTATTGGGCTCGATTCCTGCATTCAGTAGTTTTTGAACCAAACTCACAGAAGGGTTACGGCCTTTGATATTGTCTAAAATTAAATTACCATCCACGCCCGTGTAATCGACTCCAATACTCAGCAAATAATCAGAAACGTCTTCAAGCCCCCAGCCAATTGCTTTGGATTGCAAAGAGCTTTTTTCTTCATACGGGCCAAATTTATACGTAACGTGTGTTTGTAAAACATTTTCCGACTTGTAGAGTTTTAATTTTTCAATGATTTCGTTTTGATCTATTTTGCCTTCTGCATTGGTTAATGCGCCATTAATAATCATAGAGGATGAACGGCCATTGAGTGGTTTGCAATTTGCTTTAAATAAGCGTTTGGTTTTATCGGCAGTGCTTTGACTCAGTGCAATTTCGCAAAGTTTTTCTATTTCCCCTTTAGGCATTTTACTTTTTAGGATGGTTCCATTTTCAAAATCACGAACGATTGACTCCCAACCGTATTTACTTGCTGTTCGGTAATACTGTATTGCTTCTTCGCTCAATTTTTTGGTTTTTTTCGCTTGTATTTGAGTGTCATGATCGTTGGTTTCGGGAATAGAAGATTCTTGGTCATCATTCAATGCTGTTTGATTTGTCTGATTGGCATCGTGCTCAACAGTATTTGAATGATTTATCGGTAGGCTGGCTTCGGGTCTAAAAATGTAGATGAAGATACCGAGACATACTATGCACAGGCCAAAGAGTAAGATTATTTTTTTCATGTTTTAGTCTATTTAAAAATGAATCAAGCGCGTTTTGAGGCGCGCTTGATAGGGGAAAGTTTAAAATTTAAATGTGACATCAGCAATGAACTGTCGTCCAATTTCAGATCTAAGTCTGTTGGTCGACTCACTAATACCTGGGGTGGTATAGATATTATGTCGATTGATAATATTGTTAATGGTTAAACCGAATATTGCTTTGTAGTCTTTAGCGAAATTGAAATCATAAGTGGTACGCATATCCCAACTAAATCGAGGTCTAATCGTATCTGTAGCATAGGCTTCCAACAGGACACCATCATGTTCAACTTTGTTTTTTAGTTTATACGTATCTTTATATTCAGATTTGTAGCTTAAGAAGTTATTAATCTTTAATGGTAAATTTGAAAACTCAATGTCCCAACCAAAACGAGCAGTCCAAGGCTGATTGAAATTTTCAACAGGACGTTCATTAAATTGGATGAGGCTGCCGTTAAAGATAATATCGCGATCTTCAGCAGCCGTATTACTGTTAACGTTATATGACTCAGAATAGTCTAAATAATTTTTTTCTGATTCAGTGTAATCAAAGCCAAAGTTAAACCCGTGCAGAGAGTTTTTATATACGACTGGCAGCGTATTTCTGAGTGTGAGTGTGTAAATGTCAGCTTTTGCTTTACCACTATTACTGTATTTAAAATGATCGATGGTATTGCTGGTTGTTGGATCAATAAAACGATTTTTTGTGATTTCATCTTTGCTATCGCGATTCACCCATTTCAGACCAAGGTTCCAGTTTTTAACTTGGCTATTAATGGCAAACACAATTTCGTCAGCATAAGGGGTCTTTAAATTGGCACGTTGAATATTGGAATTAGCTAATATTAAATCTGATAACCCAGTTTGAGTCCAATAGTCTTCAGTTTGATTTTTTGTGCGTTTTAAATTGTATTCCAAAAATGCAGGCTGATCTTGCAGTTCAGTGGCTAAGGTATAGTTTGCATAATATCGATTCCATCCCGTAGTGAAGGACAAAAGATCATTTTTTAGCGGCTTATAGTTAAAGGCAGTACGAGGTGCAATATTTAAATTTTTCGACAAGCTGTCATAATCTGCACGTAAACCTATACGCGCTGAAAAATTATCCCAAGTCGATGTGTTTTCAATGAAGGTATGCACACGTTGTTGGTCAATATTAACTTTACCTTTTTGATAATACTTGCCATTTGTTTGATATTGGCCTTGATAGTTATTTTCATCCGTTGCTTCATCACAAAGAATATCACCTGCCGTACAGCTAATGCCTGAACTAGATGTAAAAGTCTTAGGCTGATTATACATATAGGCATCGTTAGGCCGTTCCCATGCAACTTTAGAATAGTCATAGCCCATACCAAAGCTTAATTGTTGCATGCTGTTGCCAATCTGAATGGTATCAAACGCATTTTTTAGACTATACGAAAATGTATCTTGGTGTAATTCAATATCACTACTTGTGGCACCTTCACCTGGATTGGAACTCCAGTTTTTAGTTGGTGTTTGCTTCCAAAGAATGCCGGTAGTTGAATCATTTTCACGTGCTTGGCTTAGCGTTTGATAGCTAATATTTTGTTTTAATGTTGAATTATTGAGTTTACTTTCTAATTCACCAAAAAATGTCAACGTTTCTGTATTGCTAATACTTTTTGAATTTATTCGCTTATCAACGAAATTTAGACTGTCCAAATCCCCTAAATCAAAGCCAAACTTCGCTTTGGTTGTGTCCGAAGGTGTGTAAAAAAGGGTAGTCCCTAAGTTGATATTAATACGCTCGCTTTTGACTTTACTGCGATCTTCTAAACCACTCATTACTGGAACGATGGATTCACGTTTAGAGGCATAACTATTGATGCCCCATTGTTCAGAGAGTTTGCTGTATAGATTCAGGCTTAGGCCGTGTTTTTTATATTCTTTATTATTTGATGATGTTGGATCTTCAAACTCTGCAGCTTCTTCTTCATCGGTAAAATGATAACGTGACCAATCACTTTCCGTGTAGTCGTAAGTAACGGAGCCGTGGATTTTGCCAATTTCAGTATTTGGTGCACAAGTTTCAGCATTAACTACACCACCTGTAAATTCGCCGTATGCTGCAGAAACATTACTATCGATCAATTCTAATTTACAAATTAAATCGGTATTTAGGGCAATCCCTTGTGAGCCACCATCAAGCTTGCCTGAATAGGAGTTGCCGCTTGCCAGAGGGTCAAGGTTATTGGTGGTATTGACGCCGTTAATTACAAATTTATTTCGGTAAGTTTGCGCGCCATTAATAGATATCTCGGATGGTCGTAGCTCAGCCTGTGAATCTGCAGAACGTTGTTCACGGCTAAACTGCACATTTGGATTAACTTTTAAAAAGTCTGTGATATTTTTCGAACTATTCGGCGTTTTTTCTAAATCTTCTTTGGAGTAGACGGTTGTACCTACTTCTGGCTTGGCTTTGACTTCAACTTCAATCGGCGACATTTTGAGATTATTGCTTTGAATAAATTGAGTTGTATCAATTTCATTAGCATAAGCTTGAGATGCTAAAGCAGTCAAAATTGCGAGATTGAGGGGAGAATAGGCAAAGCGCATGGCTGTCAACAATTATGCAGATAAAAACGATAGCGATTATCATTAACTTTATAAAAATAATCAATAGAAATGAGAATTATTTGCAATAAGTGATTTTTTAATACACAGCGAATTCAATGAAAATTTTGAATAATCAGAAGAGATGGTGATGTGTATTCAATAGACTTGAATAATCAGCTTGGAGAAAGTCTGAATAAGAATTGGCGTCCCTACGGGGATTCGAACCCCGGTTACCGCCGTGAAAGGGCGATGTCCTAGGCCTCTAGACGATAGGGACGTTTAGAAGATGGCGGTATCTTATTGATCCGCCATCATAGTGTCAAGTAGGTGAGGGCCGAGTTTGTTCAAAATATAACAGAACAGTTCAGCGGTCTTCTGAGTATCGTAAAGTGCAGAGTGTGCTTCTTTGCCATCAAACTCAATACCTGCCTGAATACATGATTTTGCCAGCACAGTTTGTCCAAACATTACAGCGCTCAAAGTCACTGTATCGAATACGGAAAAACTATGGAAAGGATTTTGATTTTTTGTCCCTGTACGTGCAATCGCTGCCTGTACAAAACCTAAGTCAAAATGGGCATTATGACCAACTAAAACCGCGTGTGTGCAGTTCTGTTGGCGACGTACTTCATTCACTGACTTAAAAATACGTTTTAATGCTGATTTCTCATCTTCAGCCATGGCCATACGCATCGGATTAAATGGATCTACACCAATAAAATCCAGTGAGCGACGGTCAAGGTTGGCACCTTCAAACGGATTGATATGTGCATGGTGGGCTTCACCCGGTACAAAATTACCTTCTGCATCATACACAATAGGAATAGCTGCAATTTCCAGTAAGGCATCGGTCTGTGAATTAAAACCTGCTGTTTCGACATCGACAACAACAGGTAGGAATCCACGGAAACGTTGACCAATGACTGGTCGAGTTTCATCTGTCACACTTTTCTCCATTGGATGGTCTTACCCGCATACAACGGAATAATTTTTTCGCCATCCAAGTAGTCTAAACTTTCAGGGATCACTTGATCTTCTTTTACCAAAGTAATGGTATTGGTATTTCGAGGGAGTCCGTAGAAGTCTGCACCAAAGTGGCTTGCAAAACCTTCTAAACGGTCGATTTTACCGACTTGATCAAATGCTTGAGCGTATAGCTCAATTGCTGTTGGTGCACTATAACATCCTGCACAGCCACATGCATTTTCTTTAGCATTTTTTGAGTGCGGCGCACTGTCTGTACCTAAGAAAAATTTAGGGTTCGCACTGGTCGCGACTTCAAGCAAAGTTTGCTGATGGGTTTGACGTTTTAATATCGGTAGGCAATAGAAATGCGGTTTAATACCACCCACCAACATATCATTACGGTTAAACAATAAATGTTGCGGTGTGATTGTCGCAGCGACATTACGGTCTTGTTCTAATACAAAATGCGCAGCTTCACTGGTGGTGATGTGTTCTAGCACCAATTTTAATTTAGGGAACTGTTTTAACAGTGGAGAAAGTACTTCATCAAGGAAACGTTTTTCACGGTCAAAAATATCGACATGGTTATGTGTCACTTCACCATGTAACAGTAATGGCACTTGGTGCTCTTCGAGTTGCTCAATCACACCATAGACTTTACTAATGTCGCTGACACCACTGTCTGAGTTCGTGGTTGCACCTGCTGGATAGAGCTTAATGGCATTAACATGCTCAGATTCTTTAATTTTTTTAACTTCACTTGCAGGTGTGTTGTCTGTGAAATAGAGCACCATGCGCGGGTCAAAGTGAACGCCTTCAGGAACATGTGCCATGATACGTTCACGGTATGCATTTGCTTCTTCAACGGTTTTTACCGGTGGTACGGTGTTTGGCATACAAATCGCGCGAGAGAATTGTTGTGCTAAATCAGGAACTGTACGCTTTAGGGCTAGACCGTCACGTAAATGTGCATGCCAATCATCTGGCTGAAGAAGAGTAATCGTATTCACAGCGATTCCAAGCTTGGAAATAAAACAAATGATAATGCAAATAATGTGAAAATGGTAACGAGATTTCTGTACAAATGACTGAACAGATATAAATAAAGAATAAAACTGTGGTATTTTTAAATGACTAAAAGAATTAGATAAATGCTTGGAAATGGAATACAAGTATAACCTTGCAAAGTTGCAATACGATAAAGAAAAAATAGAGGAACTGATTACACGGCAAACTCGTCGTGTAGGGGAAATGTTTCCTAAAAAACTGGAAACTCAATTTTGGACTTTAAGCCTCGATCGTGCGCAAACCAACATACGTCATTTTTTTTGGATGGGAGTGTTGATCTACTTTGTGCTCACGATGCTGATCATTCCCGGAGATTACTGGATAATTAATCAACAGCATTTTGTGCATGATTTTATTCGTTGTTTGCTTGGTCAGCTCAATGGTGCGCTGTGTCTTCTGACTTTATATGCCTTTGCTCGTTACGACCGTCTGAAGCCTTATTTTTCACATGCTAGTATGTTTGTAGTGTTTTGGGCAGTTATTTCAATGTCTTGGCTCACCATGACCGTGTATACCGAAGCACTTAAACATCAGGCCATGATGATCCTTTGTATGATTTACATCTTGAGCTATATTTTGACGGGGGTTAAACCAGTCCAAATGTTGATGTCTGGATTGTTGGCTGCTGTGGTCACCATGTTGATGCTTTTTTCATTAGAAGTGAAATTTGATGTGATGGTGTTGGGGCGTGTACTGATTGGAAGCTGTGTATTGGGTTTTGCAATCAGTAAGATGCTCTGTGCGCGTGAACGGATGATATTTTTGAATATGCTGCGCGCGGATATTAGTGAAAAAATCCATCGTATTCATACCACAGAGCTTTTACATTTAAGTCAGCATGATGAATTAACCAAGATTTCAAACCGACGTACTTTTGATGAAATGCTTGATACATTTTATGAGCAATCTCGACGTAATAACACCTCGCTTGCTGTGCTATTTATCGATGTTGATCATTTTAAAAACTATAACGATTTCTACGGTCATCAAAAAGGCGATGATGTAATTTCAACCATTGCCAAAACCATTAAAAATGCCATTCGACATATGGATTTTGTAGCGCGATATGGTGGTGAAGAATTTGTGGTTTTATTGCCTGAAACCGATGCGCATGGTGCTTATGCGGTAGCGTCAAATATTTATAAAGCAATCGATCGTTTAGAAATTCCACATGCCAAATCACAGGTTTCAAATCACGTCACTATTAGTTTGGGTATTACGGTATATCGTGCTGAAAATATGACGAAGGATGAACTGTTAAATATTGCCGATCAGGCGTTGTATCGTGCGAAACAATTAGGCCGGAATCAAATTTACTATCAGTCGATTCGTTCAGCACATGTGGCTTAATGTTTAATAAAATTGAGAACTTCTCTGAAATCGGCAATAAAAAACCGCGCAAAATGCGCGGTTTTTTATGACTCAACAAATCTTATTTGTTTTTGTCTTTTAATTGAGGTACTGCAGAACCTGTACCTACTGCAAGTAAGCCAGAGTTTGTGTAGATACCTAATTTAGCGCGAGTATCTGTGATATCCAAGTTACGCATAGTCAATTGACCGATACGGTCAGCAGGGCTAAACATAGAGTCACCTTTCTCCATAGTTAAACGCTCAGCTTCATAAGTGAGGTTAGGAGATTCAGTGTTTAGAATAGTGTAGTCATTACCACGACGAAGTTCTAAAGTCACAGTACCAGTGATTGCTTTAGCAACCCAACGCTGCGCAGTTTCACGAAGCATTAATGATTGAGAATCGAACCAACGACCTTGGTAAAGAAGACGACCTAAACGCAGACCGTTAATACGGTATTGTTCGATGGTGTCTTCGTTATGAATACCAGTCACAAGACGCTCATAAGCAATATGAAGAAGCGCCATACCCGGAGCTTCGTAAATACCACGAGATTTTGCTTCAATGATACGGTTTTCGATTTGGTCAGACATACCTAGACCATGACGACCACCGATACGGTTGGCTTCAAGAATGAACTCAACTGGGTTTTCGATGCGTTTGCCATTTAATGCAACAGGGAAGCCTTCTTCGAAAGTTACAGAAACTTCTTCAGCTTTAACTTCTACGTCATCTTTCCAGAAAGCAACGCCCATGATTGGGTCTACGATTTTGATACCCGCATTAAGGTATTCAAGATCTTTTGCTTCGTGAGTCGCACCTAACATGTTTGAGTCAGTTGAGTACGCTTTCTCTTTTGACATTTTATAGTCAAAACCGTTGTCGATTAGGAACTGTGACATTTCTGCACGGCCACCTAATTCGTCAATAAAGGTTTGGTCTAACCACGGTTTGTAAATTTTAAGTGCTGGGTTAGTCAATAGACCATAACGGTAGAAACGTTCAATGTCGTTACCTTTATAAGTCGAACCGTCACCCCAGATGTTTACGTCATCTTCTTTCATTGCGGTTACAAGCATCGTACCTGTAACTGCACGACCAAGAGGAGTCGTGTTGAAATAAGGCATACCACCAGTTGAAATGTGGAAAGCGCCACATTGAATAGCCGCAATACCTTCTAATGCAAGTTGTAAACGACAATCAACTAAGCGAGCTTTAACTGCGCCATACGCTTCCGCTTTTTTTGGAATCGCATCGTAGTCGTCTTCATCAGGTTGACCTAAGTTTGCTGTGTAAGCATAAGGTTCTGCACCTTTTTGTTTCATCCACAAAAGCGCAGCTGAAGTATCTAGACCACCAGAGAAGGCAATACCAACTTTTTTGCCAACTGGGACATTCTGCAAGATAGTTGCATTATCAGTCATTGTTAATCCTAACGATATAAATATAGGCACCGAGAATGGGTGGCCTGAAAGAATACATATATGTGCATGATTGTAGCACTTTTCTGCGGGGTTTTTCTAAAAAATCATGAGATACAAGCGATGAGGTGGAAAAAAATGATCGTTGAAATCTATTGTTGAATACTTCATCTAGTTTTTGCAGGCGGAAAATGCATTTTCTGAATGGAATAGGATGCAAATATAAAGAAATCTATTAGATTTAAATAAATGGTCATACCAATATTGAGTTAATTTGGTTTTTATGCTTTTCATTGAAATGAGACTGAGGTCAAACAAAGCGTGGTTATTAGACTAAAGTATATTTCATAAAATACATTCATAAATAATAACTACAAAACAATTATTTAAAAGTTGATATGGAGGTTTTTAAACGGAAAAATAATGTTTTTGTATTTTATATTGGTCATACCAAAAATAAGAAAAGCTTGAATGATTGAGTTGAAATAATTAAAAATTGCGGAGTATTTCAGCAATAGTATGAGTTTTTATGTTTTTAATATTTATATTGGTCATACCAATGTAAAAAGACCACATGCTGATATTGCTCAATAATTAAATCTTAGTAAGCATTTCAAGGAGATGACAATGCTTCAATGGCAGCAAATATATGACCCAATGGGGAATATATGGATATCAAGTTTAATTGCGCTCATTCCGATTATCTTTTTTTTCTTGGCGCTTGCTGTATTTCGTTTAAAAGGCAGTGTGGCAGGTACGATGACCGTTGTACTGGCACTGTTGGTGTCTTTATTTGCCTATGACATGCCTGCGCTTATGGCATTGGCTTCGATGGTCTACGGCTTTTTCTATGGTTTATGGCCGATCGCATGGATCATTATTGGTGCGGTGTTCCTGTATAAAATCTCAGTCAAAACAGGGCAGTTTGACATCATCCGTTCTTCGATACTTTCCATTACTGAAGATCAACGTTTACAGATGCTATTAGTCGGCTTTGCTTTCGGTACTTTCCTAGAAGGTGCTGCGGGCTTTGGTGCTCCTGTGGCGATTACCGCAGCACTATTGGTAGGTTTAGGCTTTAAACCTTTATATGCGGCAGGTCTTTGTCTGATCGTCAATACTGCGCCAGTGGCTTTTGGTGCGATGGGTATTCCAATTATCGTTGCTGGACAAGTGTCTGGTGTAGATACGATGGAAATCAGTCAGATGGTTGGTCGACAGCTGCCATTTATGGTGCCGATTGTACTGTTTTGGATTATGGCGATTATGGATGGCTGGCGCGGTGTGAAGGAAACTTGGCCTGCGGTTGTGGTTGGGGCGAGTAGCTTTGCGATTGCACAGTACCTAACCTCGAACTTTGTCGGTCCTGAATTACCCGATATTACTGCGGCGATTGCCTCTTTAGTGTCATTAACGATTTTATTTAAATATTGGCAGCCTAAACATATTTTCCGCTTTGCAGATCAAGATGCGACGATGAGTGAAGATGTGGCTGCACAAAAACAGCAAAAATATAGCTTGGGTCAAATTGCAAAAGCGTGGTCGCCATTTGCGATCTTAACGGTGATGGTCACGATCTGGAGTATTAAACCGTTTAAGGATTTATTTACCAAAGACGGTGCTTTACATGATTTGGTTATTTCGATCAAAGTGCCATTCTTACACCAATTGGTTCAAAAGATGCCGCCAGTCGTACCTGAAATGAAGGACTACGATGCCATCTATAAATTTGATTGGTTTTCGGCAACAGGTACGGCAATTGTCATTGCTGCGATCATTACCATTATTTTCTTAAAAATGAAGCCGAAAGACGCGATTGTGACCTTTGGTGAAACCATTAATGAATTAAAAATTCCAATTTATTCGATTGGGATGGTGTTGTCTTTTGCTTTTATCGCCAACTATTCAGGTATGTCTTCGACCTTGGCTTTGGCCCTTGCACATACAGGTCAAGCCTTTACCTTCTTCTCGCCATTTTTAGGATGGCTTGGTGTATTCCTCACGGGTTCAGATACGTCAGCCAATGCGCTATTTGCAGCATTGCAGGCGACTACTGCACAACAAATCGGTGTGCCAGAAGTATTACTCGTTGCTGCTAATACCAGTGGCGGTGTGACAGGGAAAATGATTTCACCACAGTCAATTGCAATTGCATGTGCGGCAGTCGGGTTGGTAGGTAAAGAGTCGGATTTATTCCGTTTTACCGTAAAACACAGTATAACGTTCACAATCATGATGGGGATTTTAATCACCCTACAAGCTTATGTGTTCCCTTGGATGATTCCATAACACGAATTGTGTAACAACGTTAAGGAAAGCAGATGAAAGTCTCTGATAAAACTGTTCAAAGTCTTCGTGTATTGATTGAACAAAGCAATATGCAAGTTGGAGATCGTCTGCCTGCTGAACGGAAATTGTGTGAACAACTTGGCGTCTCACGCACCTCTTTACGCGAGGCGATTTCTCAATTGACTAGCATGGGCGTGTTGGTCAGTAAAGTGGGTGCGGGGACTTTTTTAAAGCAATTACCAGCGACTTGGTCGAGTTATCAAATTGTGCAGCCCATCAGCAGTTTGATTAGTGAAGACCCTGCCTACCGTTTTGATGTGCAAGAGGCGCGCATTATTTTAGAAGGTGGTACTGCATGGTATGCGGCACAACGTGCTACAGCAGAGGACTTGGCACATATCCGACATTATTATGATCAGATCAATCATTTTCAGGCTTTAGGGAATGACGATGAAGCAGCGCGTGCAGATGCCAAATTTCATTTAGCAATTGCTGAAGCATCACATAATTTAGTGTTGATTCAGATGATGCGTGGTCTATTTGATCTGTTGCAATTTAATGTCGTTTTAGGTCGTCGAAAAGTTTATAGCGAAGCACACCGATTTGATCAATTGCATGATCAGCACTTCCAAGTCATGAATGCAATTGAACGTCGTGATCCTGAAGCTGCACGTAAAGCAGTCTGTGGACACATTGAGTTTGTAGTACAACAGGTGCGCATGATTGATGAAGAAGAAGCTCGTCGTCAGCGTGCCAGTCGATTAAACAGGATATAAGCATGATTATTTCTTCTGCCAATGACTATCGTGAAGCGGCACGTCGTCGTTTACCGCCATTTTTATTTCATTACATCGATGGCGGGGCGTATGCCGAATATACCTTAAAGCGTAATGTAGAAGATTTATCAAAAATAGCGTTGCGTCAACGTGTGCTGAATGACATGTCACAGCTGAGTTTAGAAACCCAACTGTTTAATGAAACCTTATCAATGCCTGTGGCTTTATCACCTGTGGGTTTAACGGGAATGTATGCACGCCGCGGCGAAGTTCAAGCAGCAGTAGCCGCAGATAAAAAGGGCATTCCATTTACGCTGTCTACCGTTTCAGTATGTCCTATTGAAGAGGTGTCGCCAGCGATTCAGCGTCCCATGTGGTTTCAGTTATATGTGCTACGTGACCGTGGCTTTATGAAAAATGCTTTAGAACGTGCCAAAGCAGCTGGCTGTTCAACTCTGGTGTTTACCGTGGATATGCCTGTTCCGGGCGCGCGTTACCGTGATGCGCACTCGGGGATGAGTGGTCCAAATGCAGCCATGCGTCGTTATATGCAGTCGTGTTTCCACCCACACTGGGCGTGGAATGTGGGGTTGTTAGGTCGTCCACATGACTTGGGGAATATTTCTAAATACTTGGGTAAACCAACAGGTTTGGAAGATTATATTGGTTGGTTAGGTTCTAACTTTGATCCGTCTATTTCGTGGAAAGACCTTGAGTGGATTCGTGAGTTTTGGGATGGGCCAATGGTCATTAAAGGAATTTTGGATCCTGAAGATGCCAAAGATGCAGTGCGTTTCGGTGCAGATGGGATTGTGGTTTCAAACCATGGTGGTCGTCAGCTCGATGGCGTTTTATCTTCTGCACGCGCACTTCCACCAATTGCAGATGTAGTCAAAGGTGATATTAAAATCCTCGCGGATTCGGGTATTCGTAATGGTCTAGATGTTGTGCGTATGCTGGCGTTGGGTGCAGATACCTGTATGCTTGGTCGTGCCTTTGTTTATGCTTTAGGTGCTGCGGGTGGAGCGGGCGTTTCAAATCTTTTAGAACTGATTGATAAAGAAATGCGTGTTGCCATGACTTTAACGGGCGCGAAAACCATTGCTGATATTACGTCTGACTGTTTAGTGAAGTTAGAGAAAGAGTTGGCTGGGTGATTTTTTGAATAGATCTCTTGGAAAGTTATTCGTCATCAAAAAAATTAGCAATGAAAGTTCCCTCTCTTTGTAGGAGAGGGTTAGCGAGAGGTATTTATTGAATAATTCTCCTAACCCTCTTGCGTAGCACTGCTACTCATCCCAAAGGGAGAAGGGGTATTCATTATAGATTTTAATAACAATGACTAAAAACTTTTGATATGTGCAAATAAACCTACGTTGTTTAAATTATTTAAATCAATATTTTTTCATTGCACAACAATGCAATTCCTCTTTAGCGAGGAGAGAAAATATTGAAAATGGAAAATTCTACGAGCATGCAAACTCAATCATTACAAACCATTCAAAACCTCATCAACATCGTCGGTAAGCAACACGTTTTAACTGAAGATAAAGATACACGTTTATACCGCCAAGGTCGTCGTTACGGTGCAGGGAAAGTACTGGCTGTGGTTACACCGGGCTCATTACTTGAGCAATGGCATGTGTTGCAAGCGGCTGTGGATGCAAATTGTATTGTGATTATGCAAGCCGCCAATACTGGTTTGACAGGTGGTTCAACGCCTTTTGGTGATGACTATGACCGTCCTGTGGTGCTGATAAGTACTCGCCGTTTGGTTGGCATCCAAGTGATTAATGAAGGCAAGCAAGTGATTTGTCTACCGGGTGCAACATTAGACAAACTTGAAAAAGATTTGCTGCCATATAATCGTGAACCTCATTCGGTGATTGGTTCTTCTTGTATTGGCGCATCGGTTTTGGGCGGCGTATGCAATAACTCAGGGGGGGCTTTGGTACGCCGCGGTCCTGCCTATACAGAGCTTGCACTGTATGCACAAGTGAATGAGTCAGGTGAGTTAGAGTTGGTCAATCATCTAGGTGTCAATCTTGGCAATACGCCTGAAGAAATCCTCACAGCGCTGGAAAATAAAAATTATCAAATCAATGACATTGTGAATAATTCAAGTTGCTGTGCATCAGATCAACGCTACTCACATGATGTTAAACAAGTCGATGAAAATACACCTGCACGTTTTAATGCAGATCCGAGTCGACTATTTGAAGCATCAGGTTCAGCAGGTAAGGTCTGCGTCTTTGCAGTACGCTTAGATACCTTTGAAAAAATTCCTAGTCAGGTGTTTTATGTGGGAACCAATTCGCAAGATGACTTAACAGAAATTCGTCGTTTTCTATTAAAAGATCTTGCACGCCTCCCGATTGCGGGTGAGTACATTCATCGCGTGGCATACGATATTGGGGCTGAATATGGCAAAGACTCTTTTGTATTTATTGAAAAATTTGGCACTGCAAAAGTTCCTGCTGCTTTTGCCATGAAAGATAAAGTCGATGGCTATTTAGAAAAACTGGGCTTGCGAGGTTTGTCGGATAAAGTTTTACAACTCGTCACTAAATTTATACCGAATCATCTGCCAAAACGTATGAATGAATTTCGTGATTTATATGAGCATCATTTGATGATTCGTATTGAAAATCAGGATGTTGATCAAGTTGATGAGTATTTGAAAACGTATTTTTTAGATAAAACCTCAGGTAATTATTTTAAATGTACGGATGAAGAAGGAAGCAAGGCATTTTTACATCGTTTTGCGGTGGCAGGTGCTGCCATTCGTTATCGTGATACGCATCGTTCAGAAGTTGAAGATATAGTGGCTTTAGATATTGCATTACGTCGCAATGATCGTGAATGGGTGGAAACTTTGCCGAAAGCCATGGATGAGCAAATTATCCATAAACTTTATTATGGACATTTTCTCTGTCATGTTTTTCATCAAGATTATATTGTGAAAAAAGGTGTAGACCCTTTGGCAATGGAACATGCAATGTGGCATTTACTCGATGATCGTGGCGCTGAATATCCTGCGGAACACAATGTTGGACATTTGTATGTGGCGAAGCCTGCATTAAAAAATCATTATCAAAAGCTGGATCCGACTAATAGCTTTAATGTGGGGATTGGACAAACCAGCAAGCTGAAAAACTGGAAATAATGCTTTAAAAAACAACATGCCGTGATGTGAAAGTACACGGCTTTTTTTATGGTTAAAGGATTAATATATCCGGAGGTATTGACCATAAAGGCGAAGAATATTTTCTAAATTGTCATCCCAAAATATAAAAAAACCGCTAAAGTGTTATGCAACAAGTTGCAAAGCCAAAATAAGGATTCAGCATGACAACGACTAGCTATGCAAATATTTTAAAGCCTTTACATTTGGGTTTTACCACGATTAAAAACCGTGTCGTGATGGGGTCCATGCATAGTGGGCTGGAAGATCGTTTTTATAATTATCCTAAGCTTGCAGCTTATTTTGGTGAGCGTGCGAAAGGTGGTGTCGGCCTGATTATTACAGGCGGTATTTCGCCAAACCGTCAAGGTTGGCTGTTACCTGCTGGCGGTACCATGAATACGTTAGGTGATATCGCTCCGCATCGCTTGGTGACCCATGCCGTACATAAACATGGCGCCAAAATTTTAATGCAAATCTTGCATGCTGGGCGTTATGGCTATCAGCCTTTTGCAGTGTCAGCAAGTCCGATTAAATCTCCGATTTCACCGTTTAAACCGCGTCAATTAACGGACAAACAAATTCTTTCAACCATTGATGATTATGTCAAAACGGCAAGCCTTGCACATAAGGCCGGCTATGATGGTGTAGAAATTATGGGTTCAGAAGGCTACTTGCTGAATCAGTTTTTAAGCCGTCATGTCAACCAACGGACAGACCGTTGGGGTGGTGAAATTGAAAATCGTATGCGCCTTGCGGTTGATATTGTAAAATCAATACGTGCTGAAGTGGGTGAGAAATTTATTATCTGCTTCCGTTTGTCATTGCTTGATTTGGTTCATGATGGGAACACCATGGCAGAAGTCATTACTGTTGCTAAAGCATTGGAAGCAGCAGGTGTGACGTTATTGAACACGGGGATTGGTTGGCATGAAGCACGTATTCCGACAATTGTGACCTCAGTGCCTCGCGCAGCGTTTGTGGACTATACCGCTGAAGTCAAAAAACATGTTGCGATCCCTGTCATTGCGTCCAACCGTATCAATATGCCAGATACTGCTGAAGAAATTTTAGCTTCAGGCAAGGCGGATATGGTGCAGATGGCACGTCCATTCTTGGCAGATCCGTTTTGGGTAAATAAAACGGCGACCAACCGTGTCGATGAAATTAATACCTGTATTGCCTGTAACCAAGCCTGTTTAGATCATACTTTTAAAAATCAGCGTGCGACGTGTTTGGTCAACCCACGAGCGGCATATGAAACTGAATTGGTTTTTTTAAAGACCAAAAAACCGAAGCGTATTGCAGTCGTCGGTGGTGGCGTTGCTGGGATGTCTGCTGCAACGGTAGCGGCAAGCCGAGGCCATGCGGTGACACTATTTGAAGCTGGTGCAGAGGTAGGTGGTCAATTTAATTTGGCGAAAGTCGTTCCGGGCAAAGAAGAATTTCACGAAACGATTCGCTACTTTAAAGTTCAAATCGAAAAAACGGGTGTGGATTTGCGTTTAAATACGCGTGTAAACCGTGAACAGCTTGAACGTGAAGGGTTTGAGGAAGTTGTTATTGCAACAGGTGTGGTTCCTCGCAGCTTAAAAATTGAAGGTAGTGATGCACCGAATGTCTTGTCTTATGCAGAAGTGCTGAAAGGCGCAGCTGTGGGCAATAAAGTTGCTGTGATTGGTGCAGGCGGCATTGGCTTTGATGTATCTGAATTTTTACTCAAACCACCACATCAGCCACAACCAATGCCTTTAGCGGATTGGCAGCGGGAGTGGGGTGTTGATCCAAATCCAAACTACATAACAGAAGGTGGTATGCAGGCTGCTGAGCTCGAACCTCCTGTTCGTGAAATCTACTTATTACAACGTAAAACAACTGCAATTGGTGCTGGGTTAGGTAAAACATCAGGCTGGGTACATCGTGCACAATTAAAGAAAAATGCGGTTCGTATGCTGCGTGGTGTTCAATACAAAGCCATTACTGATGAAGGTCTTTGGGTTGAATATGAAGGGCATGATCAATTATTACGTGTAGATACGATTGTCGTTTGTGCAGGTCAGGAATCGGTAAAGCATTTGATGCCAGAACAGGGTGAGAAAACCCTTGCCAATTACCATATTATTGGTGGTGCAAAACTAGCAGCAGAGTTAGATGCAAAACGCGCAATACGTGAAGGTGCGGAGCTCGCGGCTAAACTTTAAGGATTTGGCGAAACAATATTCATTTGAAAGGTTTAGTTGTAATTTTTACTTGTCAGATGAATAAAACCTCCGTATTATGGCGCACATGGAAGCGTGGCAGAGCGGTTTAATGCACCGGTCTTGAAAACCGACGAGGGCGCGAGTCCTCCGTGAGTTCGAATCTCACCGCTTCCGCCATATTCAAAAAAGCCTCTGTAGTGATACAGAGGCTTTTTTTTGTCTTAGATTTTAATTTGAGACGGCAATCTTATTCATTAGTATTTTTAAGCAATGCTAAAAATGGATATCAGACTTAAAATTCAAGTCAGAAATTAATGCAAGGGTTGTCAAAGGTTGAATTAAAAGTAAGAGAAAAGAATGTTTATAGATTGATAGTGTTGAATTTATTTTTAATGGCCTATTTATTTAAATCTTTCACAAGCATTGGGCCGAGCTATGATCGCTTATTTTGAAAAAATATCAATTGTATTTTATTTGATCAAATGTTTAGAAGTGTCACGCCCCCTTGGCAAGGGGTAAAAAAGTGCTATATTTAAATCACGGTAGGTCATAAAACGACGCTACCAATAAGTTGGACGGATCAATGACAGCTCGTTGAGTTTAGTAATATTTAAGATGTTTTTGAATGTTACAAACAAGAAATCAGCACTAGCCTTCCAACATAGAGCCCGCAGCAATGCGGGCTTTTTAATGTCTTTCAAAATGTGAAAATATAGTGTTTTTGTCAAACAATAATTAAATAGTCAATCTATGTTATTGATATATATTTACTAAAGTAAAATAAGTTTACATTGCCATGAAATCTAACATTTACAAAGCAGGTTGTTGCGTAAAGGTGTGATATAAAAAATTCAATTATTAAAACAAGTAGAGACGTCACTATGACACAGATGATCGATATTAAAGTGAAAGACCAATTTAGTCAGGTTTATGAAGCACAAGCTTTGGTGCGTAATCCTTCAGAAGAAGATTCTCGAGCGCTATTTCATCGCATTGAACATATCATTATTGCAGGTGAAATCATCCTACCCAGTATCGAACTACTTTTTGAAAGTCAAAAATCGGACAGTATTTACAAGCTTTTAGAAGCTTAAATTGAATGAATAAAAAAAACTCACCTTATGGTGAGTTTTTTATTTTTAGAGACTGAAATTTAAGCTGTTTGATCTGCTTTAAATTGATTCAAAATATATGAAAGTAACTGATAGCGCGTCATCGGGTTGCTAGAAGACAGTTCAACGTCTTGTTTACGTACTTGGATTTCTTGAGTTAAAACCCCAGCTTGAAAACGTTGCACGATCATATGATCTTTCGATACATCATGGTCGGTCAGCACTAGTTTAGGGCCAAGGTGCAGATGTCCAATCGCATCTAGACATTGTTCTAGGCTGCTATATAGGTTGAAAAGGATGAGTGCCTGATCATTAGAATAATTGGCTAAATTCATTTTTATTATCCATGGTCAAAAATTATTGAGCAGGAATAGTGTATACGAATTGAGCAATAATAATCTGTATGGATTATTTTTCATTTAATGTCTGTCTAGCTAACTTTGGTTAAATCATTGAGACAGCTTAAATCTTTATGAAAAATAAGTTGGAATTCGCTTTAAATTAAAGCGGCTTGAATACCAATGGGACATCATAACGGGCAAATTCCTCAATGATACTGTTTAAAACCAATTGAGCTTGAGGTTCCGCTGCTGTAAAGGTGAGTTCTTGGTTCGTTTGGCTGTTGAAGCATTCGACTTGTTCTATACGCCAAATTGTTTCAATGGCGGTATTTTGAATGACCACTCGTCGAGGTTGTAATTCATCACTAATTTTTCGTGGCATGACATAGGTAATGGCCAATTGAACATTAGGCAATTCGTCTTGTGAGGTTAAGAAGGTAAATACCCAATTGCCAATTTTGCTGAGTTGCATAGGATTATCGAAAGAATCAAATTCTAAACAAAATTGTTGTGACATTGACATGCTCAAACGCTGGGAGGTCGGTTTTATTCTTGCGATTTTTTACTGTTGATTGACATTAGGGGAAGGTCGTATAAAACAGCAGTTAAAACCATAAAAGAAATAAGTGAATCGATAAAGTTAATAAAATTCAATTCTTTATATTGATATTTGTGAAGAATAACTCACCTCATTAAGTTGTTTTTTGAATGAGAAGTGAGGAAAAGTCTCTAAGTTAAACCAGTTGTTGCAGATTTTTTAGACTGTAATTAATTTGCTGTAATGCATGTTGTAAGAGTTTAGGTTGAATATTGGATTCATTTAGACAGGTTATCCATTGCATCTGACAGGCTTTTAATTCTGCAATGTCCGTGGCCTGTTGAATATTAAGCATTAATTTTTTTGCCATCAGCCCACAATAACGCTGTAAGTAACTGCACATAAAATTCTGTAACTCATCAAAATCGTGCTCGATGAAATCAACGGTTTTTTCTGGCAATACAGGATTGTTTGTTGTCGTAGTTTCAGGTGTGGATTGTGGGAATTGATGGGGTGTAGAGCCCATCGCATCCATTGGTAGGGAGGTCGTCAGTGCGTACTGTGTCTGAGTCTGAGGAACTTCCATTGTAGGCATTGAAAGTTCATTAAAAGTCACATGTTCTTGCGCTGTGAGATCAGATGCAAGGCTAAGGTTATTGAGATCGGACGTATTGCTAGGCGCTTTTTTAGGAGTATTAAAAGCAGAAAAATCGGATTTTTGAAGGCGTTGATGATCATGTGCTGTAATTGGCTGAATCAGCCCAAGTTCCATTAGTTGCTCGAGCAATGTCTCTTCAGCAATCCGCTGCTGATAATGCACTGGCATTTGGTTAAAGTCATCACTACCAATTAAGAGTAGCAGACGACGTTGTCTTGCATTTAATGCGAGCTGTCGGTCTTTTAAAGTTTGAAAACCCAGCTCAGTTTTTTGATAGTTGAACATGCCTTAATTCCATAGCTCAAAAGAATTAAGGCAATCCTATGCAGTGATAATGACAGTAATATTAAGAAAATATTAAACAATCAATGATTTATAGAGTAATGACAGCAGAGTTTTCTAAAGCTTTGCGCAAATAAGGGTCTAAGTCATCTTGACGTAATAGCCATTGCACATAGTCCGCAGGTAATTCTGCAATTGCGGTACCACGGTGTTTACCAAAATTAATACTGCGTGGAATGCGAGCATCTTCCGAAGCTTCGTATAATTCTTCGATGCTGTTGATTTTTAAGTGATGCACAATATGCATCAAAATATTGGCAGTTAAAATAATATCCATATCTGCGCGGTGAGCTTTACGGATCATTTCACGGGCTTTTTCACTGCCTTTGGTGATCATATATATCAAGGCAGAAATATTATGCGCTTCTGCATCAGGCCAAACACGACGAGCTAGCGCAAGGGTACAAATGGCTTTGATTTTTGAACTATCTACACCGCATTTTTCGAGCGCTCGAATATCGTAGTCGATATTATGCCCAATGATATATGTCGTCTCTGATGGGAGTTCAAAACTGCTGTAGTGGGGCTGACCTTCAAGATCTGATTCTAAAATATGATGAACAGCCATCGCTGCAAAAGAAATCGCTTCATCACAACGATATAGTTGATCAAAAATTTTAGATTTATCTAAGGTGATTTTGGCATCTGCCACCTGAATTGGAGCATAGGCAATCTCGATGGGTTGTCCATTTAGTGTATGGGTTTCTGTGTCGAGAATGATGGCTTGCATGTCCAGTTCCAGCATGTTGAATAATGTTTATGAATGTACATGATCACATCCATACTGACAAACCCATGCTGTGATTATTTGTAGGAATATTATGAAGATGGCTGCGCAGTGTTTAAATAATCTGCTTTTATCGCATCTGCCGAAATAAAACCTTTACAGCGGGACAAAGCTAAACCATCTTCTAAATCGACTTGTTTTAAAGGCTTTTGTCCATCTTGATATCCAAAAATGTCGCTAAGTGGATTAAGCACTAGAGTATGTTCACGATCAATGGCATGGTGGTTTTTCGGCTTTACTTTTGTGCATATGTTTGTGTAGTTGGCAGGGGGTACAGCATTTTTGTTGATTTTACATTTTGCTTTAACCTCCGAAAAATAGCCCAATCTGTATCCAATGATCAGAAATATAAGTTCAGCCATTTTTCTGAGATCGGGGTGGCTGATGTATTCGGATACTGTTGATTAATATCAAGTTAAAACAAAGTGTTAATTCAAGGTTATTTTAGTATATTAAAATAAGAGTAGTTGCTTAAAAATTAGGCTTGAACAAAAGTTTGTTCCATGTATTTAATGATTCATATTCAATGAAAAATTGACTTTAAAACAACAAACAAAATGATCATGGAATGAAAATGCTGCGTTTAACGGTTTTAGTCAGCAGTGCGCTATTTTTAGCAGCCTGCGGTAATGATAGTAATGACCAACAATTTAGTAACCCTGAAACAAACGCTGATCTCAATCAGATCAAAAATCCAGTGGTAACTACAACCGCCTATAGTCAAGACAATATGTCTGCTGTGAGTGCAGACAGCCGTTTGATGACCTATAAAATGCTAGGAGTAGATGGCAAAGTTGTTCAAGCCACAGCCTTAGTCTTTACCCCAAAAACTGTTGCTCCGGCAGGTGGTTGGAAAATTGTGGCTTGGGCACATGGAACGACCGGTGTGGCTGATAAATGCGCACCGAGCCGACAAGGTTTGCAAGGCACTGAATATTTATTGCAAATGTTATTGGCAAAAGGATATGTCGTTGTGGCACCTGATTATGAAGGATTAGGGGAACCTAGTGGACGTGAAAACCATCCTTATCTGAATCTAAAAAGTGAAGCCTTTTCGATTACCGATGCCGTTGTCGCTGCTCGAAGTTACTTAACCAGTCAAGGTAAAACGGTGTCGAAGGATTGGCTTTCGATCGGACATTCTCAAGGTGGTCAAGCCGTATTAGGTGCAGCTGAATTCGCATCGCGTGCTGACTTAAATTATAAGGGAACGATTGCCATAGCACCTGCAAATAATCTTGCGCTCATTCTTGACGCAGGCGAGAAGTTAGCAGTAGGTAAACCTGCAACTGTGCAAAGTATGATCTATGCACCTTTAGACAGTTTTACTGCGCAAATCATTGCCGGTATGCAAGGACATAAAAACAGTGTGGATTATTCAAAAGTATTTAGTGGACATTTGGCTGCGATTGCACCTCAAGCTGAAACAGTGTGTTCAGGTGAGTTAACCAAGTTAATTCAAGATGACATGCTCAGTTATGCGAGTCAGAACACGACTTTGGATAACTATGGACGCACGCAGTCAGATTTCTTAACTTTAAAGCCAATCCAAAACTTTATGAGTGAAGGTTCACAGCCTTTAACGACAGCGGTGAAAACGCCGATCATCATTTATCAAGGTAAAGCGGATCAGACCATTCCAGCAGATGCGACTAAATTTATGATTAGCCTGGCTAAGCCTGGAACATCAATTGACTATCGTGAGCAAGCGACAGCAGATCATATTAGTATTTATACCGATAATCTGGCAAATTTTGTGCAAGATGTAGAGACTCTCATGCCAAATCAATAAGTTGATTTGACTTAAATAGTGCTCGTGTACATTCAACACGGGCATTATTTATTTAAAAACAGCACAAACTTCCCTCTCTTATTTCTAAAACTTCATGCTACAATACGCGCCAATCTTAGCACGGCTTAAAAGCCCTAATTTAATAGGACCTCGCTAATGTTTGCCAACACCTCTATTGCTCAATTTGACCCTGAATTAGCTCAAGCGATCTCGAATGAAGATGCTCGCCAAGAAGCGCACATTGAGTTAATCGCTTCAGAAAACTACTGTTCACCTGCAGTAATGGAAGCTCAAGGTTCAAAACTTACTAACAAATATGCAGAAGGCTACCCTGGTAAACGCTACTATGGCGGTTGCGAGTATGTAGACGTGATCGAACAATTGGCCATTGACCGTGCTAAAGAATTGTTTGGTGCAGATTATGCAAACGTTCAACCACACGCTGGTTCACAAGCAAACTCTGCAGTTTACCTTGCGCTACTTAACCCAGGCGATACAGTTTTAGGTATGAGCTTGGCTCACGGTGGTCACTTGACTCACGGTGCTAAAGTTAGCTTCTCTGGTAAAACTTACAACGCAATTCAATACGGTTTGAACCCAGAAACTGGCGAAATCGACTATGAAGAAGTTGAACGTTTAGCTGAAGAACACAAGCCAAAAATGATCGTGGCTGGTTTCTCTGCGTATAGCCAAGTTGTTGATTGGCAACGTTTCCGAGATATCGCGGACAAAGTTGGTGCTTACTTATTCGTAGATATGGCTCACGTAGCTGGTCTTGTTGCTGCTGGTGTTTACCCAAGCCCAGTACAAATTGCTGACGTAACAACAACGACTACTCATAAAACACTTCGTGGTCCACGTTCTGGTTTAATCCTTGCGAAAGCAAACGAAGAAATCGAGAAAAAATTACAATCAGCTGTATTCCCAGGTAACCAAGGTGGTCCTTTAGTTCACGCTGTAGCGGCTAAAGCGATCTGCTTCAAAGAAGCAATGGCGCCTGAATATAAAGCTTACCAACAACAAGTTGTTAAGAATGCGCAAGCAATGGCTGAAGTTCTAATCGAACGTGGTTATGATGTTGTTTCTGGCGGTACTAAGAACCATTTGTTCTTATTATCTTTAATTAAACAAGACATTACTGGTAAAGATGCCGATGCTTGGTTAGGTGCTGCTCACATTACTGTGAACAAAAACTCAGTACCAAACGATCCACGTTCTCCATTCGTGACTTCTGGTATCCGGATCGGTACTCCTGCTGTAACAACACGTGGTTTTGGCGAAGCTGAAGTACGTGACCTTGCAGGCTGGATCGCTGACGTTCTAGACAGCAAAGGTGACGAAGCTGTGATTGCTGCAGTGAAAGAAAAAGTTGCTGCTGTTTGCGCTAAATTCCCAGTTTACGCAAAATAAAACAGACTTGAGAAAAGCCCCCTCAAGGGGGCTTTTTTTATGTCATCAGAAAAATTCAAAAGTTATCTAAACATTTATATTTCTGATATAACGGAATAAGAGATAACAAAAAATTTGCCCATCGCTATAGATCTGTTGGCAAGGTCGCAAAGGAACTTTATATGAAAAAACCCAATATTATTCTTTCAGAACAAGATTTACATCGCTTAGAAACCATGTTGGAGCATCAGTCTAAGTTGACGCCGACGATGGAGCATTTGGAAGATGAGATGGCGCGCGCTGAAGTGGTTGCTCCACAAGATGTCCCTGCCAATGTGGTGAGTATGAATGCCAAAGTTCTCATTAACATTGCACCTGCGACAGAAGCAACCGAAATTACACTGGTCTATCCACATGATTTTCGTGGCGATAAAGGTCAAGTCAATGTTTTGGCTCCAGTGGGCGCTGCCATTTTAGGTTTGGCTGAAGGGCAGGAAATAGAATGGCCGCAGCCTGATGGTCATACCATGAAAGTCAAAATCATTAAAGTGCTCTATCAACCTGAGCGTGAAGGGAATTATCTATAATTCCGCTGCGATGTACAGATAAATTCCGCACACAAAGCCATCGATACCGATGGCTTTTTTATTTTTTCTTTATTGCATTTTTAGATATGAAATGTGTAAATGTTGTTAAGCAGATTTCATTACAACCATAGCAGTTTAACTTGGGAAAACTGTCAAATAATTGACAGAGTCATGGGCACGAAGTCGGCACACTTTATTTCAACAACACCATCGTTGCTTAATAATTTGAAGAATAAGGTAGAGCCCTATGACACAATTAGAATCGAATCATTACAATCCAGACTATCAATATCAGCATATTGAAGTAAAACCTGTAACCGGTCGTATTGGTGCCGAAATTTCTGGCATTCAGTTGTCTGGAAGTTTAGACAAAAGCGTGGTCGATGAATTTAATCATGCACTATTAAAATATAAAGTTGTATTTGTGCGTGGGCAGCAAGATCTCACCGATTTAGAACAAGAAGCCTTTGCACGACTTTTAGGAAATCCGTTGAATCACCCAAGTGTGCCACTCAAAGATGGTACAGCACATACGTTGTCAATTGACTCACGTGGTGGGCGCGCAGATTCATGGCATACCGATATTACATTTTTACCCAATTATCCCAAAGCCACAATTTTAAGAAATGTAGTTGCACCTGAACATGGTGGCGATACAGTTTGGGCCAATACCGTGACGGCTTATGAAGATTTAAGTCCGGAGCTGCAAAAACTGGCGGAACAATTACGCGCGGTGCATAGTAATAGTTATGACTATGCGACTCCCAAAGGTCAGTACAATGAAGAAGGTCGCCATTTATTCCGTACCGCGGTAGAAGTGGAAACCGAGCATCCATTGGTGCGTGTACATCCTGAAACAGGTGAAAAAAGTTTGGTTTTAGGTCACTTCTTTAAACGCTTCAGTGGATATAGTCCGGCACAGTCACGTCGTTTATTTAAACTGTTTCAAGAGCAAATCGTGCAATGGGAAAATATTGTGCGTTGGCGCTGGGCGGTTGGTGATGTTGCCATTTGGGACAATCGTGCAACGCAGCATCGTGCCATCAATGACTATGGTGATGAGTTACGTATCGCCTCACGTGTCACCATTGAGGGTGATGTACCTGTCGATGTAAATGGTCAGCCGAGTACTGTACTGAAAAATATTCAAAACACCGATATTTCAAACTTGCGTTCAGAAGCAGGCCGTATTTATGAGAAAGCATCTTAAGTATGAGAGCGTCATTTAAAACAGCATAAAAACAGATAAATAATGCGAAAAACAATGGTTTTACATTTTTAAGCACTTGCCTAAGATCAATGAGATCTTAGGCATTTTTTTATAGACGTGAGCGATCAAAAGAACACCGCCCAACAGCATTTGTTGCAAATTTTACGTAATGAAGACATCTTTCAGGGCTTTAGCGATCAGACTTTAGAACAGCTTGTGCAACAGGTGAAATATTCACGGTTTCATGCGCAGCAGCACATCTTAAAACAACAACAAATCGTGCAAGATATTTATATTTTGCTTTCAGGTACGCTACAAATTGGTTGGTTGCAAAATAATGGTGAATTGATTGTCAATGATTATATTCGTCGCCAGTCGGTATTTAATTTTGTCGCACTCTTACAACAAAAGCCTTTGAATTATGATTATTTTGCTGCGACACACGTCGAGGTGGCAATCATTTCTGGAACAAGGTTTTTAGCAGTTTTACAGCGTGATCCGAAGGCGCTTTGGAATGTCGTGCAATCTCTCAGTCGACGCATGTATTTGATGTTTGAGCATAATCGTTATTTGCGAACGGCAACGCTAGAGCAGCGTATTGCTAGACATTTGATTCGACTCTATGAGCAATATGGATGTCGGCAGGAAATTCCTTTGAGACTCAGTCAGCAGGAATTTGCAGAGTCTTTTAATATTTCACGCCAAACGTTGAATAAACATCTGCAGCAATTTGTCCAAACACAAGTGATCGCGTGGAATTATGGACAAATCGTGATATTGGATCTTGAGCGTTTAAGGCAAATGAGTGAACTAGATGAATAACTAGATTTAAAATTTGACGAGAAGCCATGATCGCAAATGGCTTCATTGGACTTGTTTTTAGATTAGTGCTTACTGATTTTATCCAAATATCCCATCATAAAAGCAGAAAAAACAAAGGTTAAATGCATGATGATGTACCACATGATTTTGTCATTAGGGATGTTTTTCGCATCCATAAAAATACGTAATAAATGAATCGAAGAAATTGCCACGATTGATGCTGCAACTTTGAGTTTTAATGAATTGGCATCCATGGTGCCGAGCCAGTTCAAGCGATTGGTCGATTCATTAATTTTTAATTGCGAAACAAAGTTTTCATAGCCTGAAAACATCACCATTACAATCAGTCCGCCCACCATAGTCATATCTACCAAAGAGAGGATGACTAAAATCAGGTCAGCTTCTGAATATTCTAAAATATGCGGAAGGACATGAATGACTTCTTGGAAAAATTTAATCGCGAGCAGTAACAGTGCAAAGGATAAACCAAAGTACACGGGAGCCAGAATCCAACGTGCTGCATACATTGTGTTATGGAAAAAACGTTCCATTTAAGCCTCTAAAATTATTGATCTAATATTTGGTTCTAAGGTATATGAATTAAATTTTACGATAATTTTGATAATAATTCATGTAGAGTCAGTTGTTTAATTTAAATCTAGATTGAATCTTTGGGTGTCTTAAGCTTGAATTCATCTGTGTAGGTCATCATATCCGTTGAAATGATGCTGTATGGCTGCTTTGGCGGATCTATATGCAACGGTTGAATTTGATGGCGAAATTTGACTGATGAAATAGATGTATTTTTTGCAAAATACTACAAGACTTTTATGGCAAAACTTGTAGTATAAAAATGATTTTATTGAGTTTAATTGGCTATGTCACAAATTGATGTATTGGTGCCGTTAAAGGATATTACGGTAGATCGGGCGGAAGTGCTTTCGATTAAGCGGAATGACCTTGTGCCATTACTGACCGATCAATATCGTCTAAATCATTATGCAGATCAATTAATTCAAGCACAGTCGGTACTGCTAGATGGTGTTGACCCTCAGTTGACGAAGCAACTTAGTCAAACCATTGAGCAGTTGATTCAAGCCTTAGCCAATTCAAAAAAATATTTAAAAACACGCAAATTTAATGCCTTGCAAAAATGGTTAGGCATTGATTTGGAGTACGGTTCAGGACAAGTTGAATATTATAAAAATTTGGATCAATTGCTTGATCGGGCAAATCATCTGAGCCAAAAATTACAGTTAGAAATTCAAAAGTCCCAAGCACGTTTTAATCAATTACAGGGTTTACGTGAGCAAATGGCGCGCTATATCGTCGCGGCTGAAGAATTTTTGCTGGAATACCCACAGTTTGTTAAAAATCAGCATCCGCTTGATAACTTTGCAGAACGCTTATCGAAAAAGGTGAATACGTTGCAAACCTTACAAGCCAGTAATGATATTGCAATTACACAAATGCAGCTTTCTCAGCAGCTTTCTTTTGGTTTATTAGATCGATATAAGGAAGCTCAGCAAGTGTTGATTCCGGCATGGCAATATCATGTGAAACAAAGTCGTCAAAGTAACTCGACAAGTTCATTGGAAAAGCTTGATAATAGCCGTGAAAATTTGATTAAAACTTTAAAAAAATCATTAGAGAATTCCTCTAAGTCTTAGAAATATAAGGTGAGTTATGACCGATTTAGATGCCAAAAATTTACCCGTTGAAGTAAGTAAAGAATTGACTGAAGAAAAGTTTCAGCAACTCAATTTACAGGAAATTGGCTTACAAACTTCCGATTTTCACGAAGTCGAAGCTGCACGTAAGGAATTGGCAGATTTAAGTCATAATAGTGTTGCCGAATATGGTAAAAACATTGCCACCAAGACGTCGACCTATACCGATGAATTATTAAATTTGGTGCAAAATAAAGATCTGGATGCGACAGGTCAAAAGCTCAATCAGGTGGTACAAGTCGCACAGCAATTGAATACCACGAGCATTTTAAATAAATCGAAAAGCTCAGGATTTTTTGGTGGTTTACTGAGTAAATTTAAAGGTGCCAAGCAAAGTTTTGATCAGCACTTTAATACCACTAAAGAGCAAATTGATGCTTTAGTTAAAGAAATTG
The DNA here is from genome assembly GCF_013418655.1 of Acinetobacter sp. YH12128. Classification (NCBI taxonomy): domain Bacteria; kingdom Pseudomonadati; phylum Pseudomonadota; class Gammaproteobacteria; order Moraxellales; family Moraxellaceae; genus Acinetobacter; species Acinetobacter sp. YH12128. Next base: position 59,424 of record NZ_VPBO01000023.1, read on the forward strand.
AAACTTCGCAAAATGGCTTAAAAGCGCGTGTAAATACCTTAGATAAAATGTTTGAAGGCGTACAAGACGAATATAAACAATTAGGTGTGTATATCGCCGCAGGTAAGTTGAAAGAGCAGGAAATCCAACAGGAAATTGCAAGTTTAACTACCCAAGTTCAAGATCAAACCACTACGCAAAAAGTCTATGACCTCAATCATTTGGCCAATAATCTTGAAAAACGAGTGAGTGATCTACAGATCTTGCAACAATCTGCCATGCAGACCTTACCGATGATTCGCATTATTCAATCCAATAATTTGATGTTGGTCGATAAGTTTTATGCAATCAAAAACATCACATTACCAGCATGGAAAAACCAAATTAGTTTGGCGATTTCATTGCAAGAACAAAAGAACAGCGTGCAATTGGCAAATAGCATTGATGATGCGACCAATGACCTGTTAAAACGCAATGCAGATTTGTTGCATCAAAATTCTGTCGATACAGCAAAAGCCAATCAGCGTTCAGTGATTGATATCGAAACACTTGAACATGTGCAAAATACCCTCATTAAAACCGTTAATGATGTGATTCAAATTCAGAAAGAAGGTGTACAAAAGCGTGAAGAAGCGACGACACGTATTCGTGCCTTACAAAACAATTTGAATCATTTAGTGATTGAATCGAGTGGTTCAAACCCTTCTTCATAAACGGTGAGGGAGGTGAAAATATAATCTGAAGGAGTATGTCTTTGCCTCCCATTGATGAATATGCGCTAAATCCGCAGCAACTGGAAACAGGGCTTCAAACCATTAAGAAGCGTCAACGCAATTTGACGTTATTGACCTTAACCAGTGTTTCTGTGCTGATCGTTTCAGCTGTGATGTTGTTTATTCAGCATGATATGGTTTATAGCTTTTTTGGCCTAAGTTCTAGCGTACAGCAACTGCATATTCCCGTCAGTGCAGGTGATTTGACATATCAACTTGGTGAGTCCTCCGACTATTTTTTAAACTTTTTATCCTTTATTGGTTGGTTATTTCTCAAACTCATCGTTTCATTTATTGGCGCATTTTTCTTGGTTGGATTTCTAAGGAAATTTCAATTTTTTAGAATTCGCTTCCAATCATTTGTATTGAAATTTGTCGGCTGGATTTTATCGTTTATCGTGCTTTGGTCAGGCTTAACTTATGTGCAATATGACCTTAATCATGATGACCGTGCAGCAGATCAAAAATTGGTACATTATGAAAAAAATATTCAAGAAAGCCAGCTGGCTTTCGAGATGGAAGATGCACAATTGGCAAAACCCGTGCAAGCCTATTTACTTGCACAAGCTGCTTTGATGCATAAGCCTGTAGATCGTGCGACAGCAATTCCTTTGGTGCAATCCTTAATCAATGCCGAGCAACAAAATCCAGCAAAATTCCGTGAATACGGTTTTCAGCCTGAACAGCTCTGGGCGATGCAAAATCAGCTATTTGATAAAACCATGACACCGATGGCGCAAAGCGTGGAAAAACAAGTTCAGCAAGCCAATGTAGTAGAAGTTGTTGTACGTTGGGTGTTGATCGTCGTGATGGTACTCACACTGGTTTTGAGCTTAATTTTGTATCTACTATCTCAGCAGTTCAAATCACGGATAAATCGAATTGAGCAGGGACTTCATTAACACGCCTATTTTCTTTTTAGATCATTGCATTACTCAGAATAAAAATCCCCATCACATTGTATGGGGATTTTTTGATATTGGGGTAGATTAACTTGCGCGATGAAAAAGTTGTCGGAGTTCCTGTGTAGAAAAAGTCTGATCATTCACTTCGCCATCCACGAGGTAAAAAGGAATGGGGTGCTGTCCCTTTGATTTTACATACTGTGTAATTTCATGCTGACGGTCTGCAATATCTTTATGTTGAATTGAGCGCAGTACTTTTGAGCCATCTAAACCAATGCCTTCAATGATGCTTTTTAAAACGTGAATATCAGCAATATTTTGACCGTGTGCAAATAATGCATGGAATAGGGCTTGGGTCAGGGCATATTGGTCCAGAATATTGTCCAAGGCCAATATAGCTTGATGTGCCAGTTGACTGTTTGGCATACGTTTCATGTGTTCAATATTGACAATCACATCTTCGCTATAAGCGGCAAACTTTGTCATTTCGAGTTTTCGATTTGCGGCACTCGCGCCATACTTATCGGTTAAATACTGCAGCACATCTAAGCCTTGTTCAGGAATTTCAGGAACACGCTGAATCGGCAATAGCTCTACACGCGTTGCGGTATGTTCATTCCAGTTTTGCTTCAACTTTTGAAACGCCACATAACTCATGGGATAAACAATATCAAAGACAAATTCAATTTTCATTATTCTGCTCACTGTTGATTTTTATACATGTAGATCGATGGCTGATTGATGCAAGGAATAGATTGCGGCTTTATTGATGGATCTCAAAAGCAGTCAAATCACCTGATATTTCATTTGATTTAATGCCGACTTGCTGAAATGAAACTTAAAGCTTTATAAAGATTTTGTAATTGATCAGGGCGTGCGTTGGGTCTTGTATAGGGTTGGTGTAATTTCAATAAAAAATTAAAAAATGAGGGATTTATCACGATATGTGTGTACGAAATAAATCATTTTAATGTTAATATACGTCCATATATTTATGATTTAGAAAGAAATTTAATCATTTGATTTGTAAAACCGATTAATTTTATAAAAACAAACCGTTTCACCTATTTAATGGTTTGTTCTATCATTCTCTCATCAAATAAATTTACTCCTCTGGAG
>NZ_VPBO01000024.1:0-55351 GCF_013418655.1 Acinetobacter sp. YH12128
AGCAAGTAACTTGGACCAGTGTTGATCATTTAGCATTGTTCGAGGCATAGCGAGTGTAAAATTGGGTTTGGCGATTTAATTTTACTATCTCGCTATTTTTTTAATCAACAAATGTCAACAGACCCTACTACTTTTCTATTCAACCCGATCAATCTCAAAGCCCAATATTGCTTTAGCCATCATTGATGTATCTTTTTCTATATATAAAATTCAAAATATTTCTCAGTTCTTTTTATTCTAAGTTCAAAGTCATACAAAACATCTAAATTGAAAGCTTATAAAGAGTGAAAATAGAAAGTTCACTGTATTTATATCTGCATCTAAATGAAAAGAATCTATTGAAAACACGATTATAAAAGTCATGCACCAAAATAGTGGAGCTTGGAAACTTAATAGAACATTTATCCTTTTGTACTGGCTAAATAAAATAGGCAAATGATTGATAAAATATATTAAGATATTGAAAAATAAATAATAATTAGAGTTGGCATGATGTGTGCAACACAGTATTCAAACTTGGATACAAGAATGAGCACATCAATGAACTCAATAAAAACTTTAGGCTGGACCTTAGCGGAATGGAAAGCGGCCTACACGAATAACACAATTCAACTTGAAGACTTATATGCCTTGGTCGAGCAATTTGATCGCGTAGACCCAGCATGGATTTCCATTGCATCTATAGAGCAATTAACTTCTCAGATTAAAGCTTTAAAACAAATTGAAAATGCTACGGCCTTACCTTTATTTGGTGTGCCTATTGCAGTGAAAGACAATATTGATGTGGTGGGCTTTGCATCGACGGCTGCATTTAAATTATTTACGGACATTAAAACTGAAGATGCCTCTGTGGTGCAGCGCTTAAAACAAGCAGGTGCCATCATTGTAGGTAAAACCAATTTAGATCAATTCGCTACTGGTTTAGTCGGTACGCGTTCGCCATTTGGTGCCGTGCCGAATACTGTTAATCCTGACTATGTAAGCGGTGGTTCAAGCTCTGGTTCAGGCAGTGTAGTAGCACGTGGTTTAGTCCCGATTGCACTCGGTACAGATACTGCAGGTTCAGGACGAATCCCTGCAGCTTTCAATAATATTGTCGGTTTAAAGCCGACCAAAGGTCGCTTTTCAAATACAGGCTTATTGCCTGCCTGTAAGAGCTTAGATTGCATTTCAATTTTTGCCTTAACCGTCGCTGATGCGACTGCTGTGGCAGATGTTATGGAAGGTTTTGATGTAAGCGACAGCTATTCACGTGTGAATCCTGCAACAGCGCCTGCAACGTTCAGCGCACAATTAAAGTTAGCCATTCCAAAACAATTAGAATTTTTTGGCGATGCTCAATCGGCGGATGCATTTCAGCAAGCACTGACTAAATTAAAAAACTTAGGCGCAGAACTGACAGAAATTGATTTCAGCGCTTTTAGTCAATTGGCGAGCCAACTTTACCAAGGGTCATGGGTCGCAGAGCGTACGGCAGCCGTAGCTGAAATTTTAGACAGCCATGCAGATGACTTTGATCCAACAGTTTTAGAAATTATTCAAAAAGGGCAGCAGTACACTGCGGTGGATGCTTATAACGCCGAATATTTAAAGCAAGATTTGGCACGCCAAATTCAGCAAACCTTAGCGCAATTTGATGCTTTAGTGGTGCCAAGTTCGCCAACCATTCACACACTGGCTGAAATGGCAGAAGCGCCAATTGAAAATAATAGCCACTTTGGCACCTATACCAACTTTACTAATTTAGCTGACCTCAGTGCCATCGCTGTTCCTGCAGGCTTTCGTGCCGACGGGCTGCCTTTTGGAATCACATTCATTGCACCGGCTTGGCACGATACGGCTTTAGCAAACTTTGCAGAAAAATGGCAAAACCATCTGAAATTACCGCTGGGTGCAGTAGCGAAAACATTGCCTGAAAAAGCTTCAGTCATTTCTGCACCATCTGCACAGCATTTTCGCGTTGCAGTCGTAGGCGCACATCTCACAGGTATGCCACTCAATTTCCAACTGACAACACGTCAAGCCGTGCATGTCGAAACCACAACCACTTCTGCTGATTATGCCCTCTATGCACTGCCGGGCACTGTACCGCCGAAACCAGGTTTAGCACGTCAGGAATCGGGTCAAAAAATTATTGTCGAGCTTTGGGATATTCCAAAAGCACGCTTTGGTGAATTTGTTGCTGAAATTCCAACACCACTTGGTATGGGCAATGTCGAGCTTGCCGATGGACGTTGGGTGAAAGGCTTTATTTGTGAACCTTATGGCCTAAACGGTGCAAAAAATATCAGTGAATTTGGCGGCTGGCGCGCCTATATCCAATCACTGCAAGCAACAACAGCAAAATCAAATTAAAAAATTCGGGGAAATAATCATGTTTAAAACAGTGTTAATTGCAAACCGTGGTGAAATTGCTGTTCGTGCGATTCGTACATTAAAGAAACTCGGTGTTCAGTCGGTTGCCGTGTACTCAGAGACAGACCGTTATGCACAGCATGTGTTAGATGCAGATGTAGCGGTTTCACTTGAAGGTGTTAAACCTGCAGAAACTTATTTAAGTATTGAAAAATTGATTCAAGCAGCCAAACAAACCGGCGCTGAAGCGATTTTCCCAGGTTATGGTTTTTTATCTGAAAGTGCCGACTTTGCCCGTGCATGTGAGGAAAATGGTATCGCCTTTATGGGGCCAACGGCTGAACAAATTTTAGAGTTTGGTTTGAAGCATCGTGCACGTGAATTGGCGGCTGCAGCCAATGTACCTATGACACCGGGCACAGGTTTATTGGCAAGTTTGGATGAAGCGCTCGCATCTGCTGCAGAGATTGGCTATCCCATCATGCTGAAAAGTACTGCGGGTGGTGGCGGGATTGGTTTAACGCGCTGTGATGATGAACAATCATTAAAAGATGCGTATGAAAGTGTAAAGCGTCTAGGAGAGCAGTTCTTTAAAGATGCGGGTGTGTTTCTTGAACGTTTTGTCGATAAAGCCCGTCACGTAGAAGTACAAATTTTTGGTGATGGTTTAGGTCAAGTCGTTGCTTTTGGTGAGCGTGATTGTTCCTTGCAGCGCCGTAACCAAAAAGTCGTTGAGGAAACACCTGCACCGCATTTACCAGAAGCGACCCGTCAAAAATTGCACCGTGCTGCCGTAGAGCTCGGTCAATTGGTGAAATACCGCAGCGCGGGCACGGTTGAGTTTATCTATGATGCTGCCCGTGATGAAGTGTATTTCCTTGAAGTGAATACCCGTTTGCAGGTTGAACATCCAGTCACTGAAATGGTGACAGGATTAGATCTGATTGAATGCATGCTCAAAGTGGCAGCAGGTGATGCTTTGGACTGGGAAAAACTCAGCAATATTCAGCCCAATGGCGCTGCCATTGAAGTGCGAATTTATGCGGAAGACCCAGTGAAAAACTTCCAGCCAAGTCCGGGTGTACTCACGGATGTGTATTTCCCTGAAGACATCCGTGTGGATACGTGGGTATCTACAGGCACTGAAATTTCACAATATTTTGACCCGATGATTGCCAAAATTATTGTGCATGCAGCAGACCGAGACAGTGCGATTGCTAAGCTAAAAACAGCCTTGGCTGAAACCCGCCTGAATGGCATCAGTACCAACTTAGACTATGCGCATACCGTAGTGTCCGATGCACGCTTTGAAAATATGCAAATCTGGACACGTCTGCTGGATGATTTTAAATATGTGCCAAATGTAATTGAAGTGCTGCAACCGGGAACGCAAAGTACGATTCAAGACTATCCGGGGCGTGTGGGCTATTGGGATATTGGTGTACCGCCATCAGGCCCAATGGACGATTATGCATTTCAGTTGGCTAATCAAGTTGTCGGTAATCCAAAATCGGCAGCAGGTTTTGAGTTTACCTTACAAGGGCCAAGTCTTAAATTTCATGCCGATAGTATCGTAGCCCTTGCAGGTGCGCCATGCAGCGCGACTCTAGATGGCGTGAATATAGACTTTTGGCAGCCTATCAGTATCAAAGCCGGGCAAACTTTGGCGCTCGGACAAGTTGAATCGGGTTGCCGTACTTATCTTGCAATCCGCAATGGGTTAAATGTACCTGAATATCTAGGCAGCCGTTCAACCTTTGCATTGGGTAATTTTGGCGGTCATGCAGGACGAGTGCTGCGTGCAGGCGACATGATTAAAATGGTTAATCCAAGCCTGCCTTTAGATGGATTGGAAGTTGCTACAGCATCACCACAAGCTTTGGCAGCAGAGCGTATTCCAAGCTATGGCAAAGAATGGAAAATTGGCGTGCTGTATGGTCCGCATGGTGCACCAGATTTCTTTAAACCTGAATATATTGAAGAATTTTTTGCTTCAACATGGAATGTACACTTTAACTCAAACCGTTTAGGTATTCGCCTAACAGGCCCGACACCAAGCTGGGCACGTGAAAATGGCGGTGAAGCAGGTTTGCATCCATCCAATGTGCATGACTGTGAATATGCTATTGGGGCGATTAACTTCACTGGTGATTTTCCCGTGATTTTGGCTAAAGATGGCCCAAGCCTCGGTGGCTTTGTTTGCCCAGTCACCATTGCCAAAGCAGAACTTTGGAAGATTGGTCAACTTAAGGCAGATGACAGCATCAGTTTCTATCCGATGAGTGTGGAACAAGCCAATGCCTTGGAAGTTCAGCAAATTGCCGATATCCAAAACTTTGCTCAAGCACCTGAAAACTCAGAGGTGGCAAATTTTGAATGTAAGCCTGAAGGGATATTGGCTGTGCGTGAAGCTGATGCACATGCGCCAAAAGCGGTGTACCGTCAGGCAGGTGACAGTTACATCTTGCTTGAATATGGCGAAAACGTCCTCGATTTGGCTTTACGCTTACGTGTCTATCGTTTGATGCAGCTGATTCGTGAAGCGAACATTGATGGCATCTTAGAGCTTTCTCCAGGTGTGCGTTCACTGCAAATTAAATATGATGGATTGCGTTTCAGCCAAGCGAATTTGATCCAGTTTTTATTGGGACTCGAAAATGAGATGGGCGATTTGAGCCAAATCAAAATTCCATCACGAATTATTCACTTGCCGATGGCATTTGAGGATTCGGCCACTTTAGGGGCTGTAGAACGTTATCAAGAAAGTGTCTGTGCAAAAGCGCCTTGGTTGCCAAATAACGTCGATTTCATTCAGCGCATTAATGGCTTAGACAGCCGTGAGCAAGTCAAAGACATCATTTTCGATGCCAATTACTTGATTTTAGGTTTGGGCGATGTGTATTTAACTGCACCTTGTGCTGTGCCAATTGATCCACGCCATCGTTTACTCAGCTCGAAATATAACCCTGCACGTACGTTTACCGCAGAAGGCACAGTTGGTATTGGTGGAATGTACATGTGTATCTATGGCATGGACTCACCAGGCGGTTATCAATTGATTGGTCGTACCTTGCCTATTTGGAATAAGTTTAAAAAGAACAAGCAGTTTAGCGATCAGCAATGGTTCTTACGTTTCTTTGACCAAATTAAATATTATGAAGTGACTGAAGCTGAACTGGATCAATTCCGTGCCGACTTTGCCAATGGTGTGGCTGAAATCAAAATTGAAGAAACAGAGTTTGATTTTGCAGCTTATCAAGCCTTTTTAGAAACAGAGAAAGACAGTATTGCCGAATTTAAAGCACAGCAGCAGCAGGCATTTACAACTGAAGTTGAACGCTGGAAAGATGAGTTCGATGCACCTGCGGAAATGGAAATCCTGCAAGATGATACCGACTATAGCCAATTTGCAGCCTTGAATGCGTCGATGACTGGCAACATTTGGAAAATTTTTGTCGAAGCTGGACAGTCTGTGAAGAAAGGCGATACTGTAGCCATTATTGAAGCGATGAAAATGGAGCTTCCAGTCTATGCCGATGATGACGGTATCGTGAAAGCGATTATTTGCCGTGCAGGACAAACGGTACATAGCGGTGAGCCGCTGGTTTATATGGAATAAATATGACCTCAGCCATTGTTGGGAAAAGCTCAGACAACTTGTCTGAGCTGGTTTTCCAAAAAATAAAAAACGATATTTTTGATTTCCAGCTCAAACCGGGCGCACGTTTTACCGAATCTGAAATTGCCGAGTTGTATGAAGTGAGCCGTACACCCGTACGTCAGGCTTTATACCGTTTACAGCAAGCTGGCTATGTAAGAGTACATTTTCGTAGCGGTTGGGAGGTGAAGCCGCTGAACTTTAAAGCTTATGAAGAACTGTATGATTTAAGGATTTTGCTGGAGTGCTATGCCATTGAGCAACTTTGTAAAATGGAATCAACTCAGCTCAAACTGGCTTTACAAGACTTAGTAAATGTGTGGTGTATTCCGCCTGAGCAGTTTTTGCATGATTTAAAAACTTTATCGATGCAAGATGAAGCATTTCACTGCCAATTGGTTGAGGCAATCGGTAATAGTGAAATGGCGAAAGTGCATCGGGATGTCAGTGAAAAAATCCGTATTATTCGACGTTTAGACTTTTCTAAAGATTATCGAATAGAAGCCACTTATGCAGAGCATCAACAGATTTTACAATTGATCCTTGGACATAATGTGACAGTGGCATTGGAGAAAATGCGCAGCCATATTCAGCAAAGTAAAAAAGAGGTGAAAAAAATTACTTTGGAAATGTTGGCACGAATGGCATAGAAGTATTTTCAAAAGATCTAGCTCACGATAAGCCACGGTAGTGTATTTTACGAGTCAATCTGTGTCGTTCAAGTAGCGCTTAGAGCTACAAATATCTGTATTCATTGGTTAATATGATGGAGAAAAATAAAAAAGACCACGAAGGGGAGATTCTTTATTTCAACTTTAGAAAACGCGATTTCTTTGGCGACTGAACGCCATTTCGGACAAGTCGATAAAGCGGGTCAAGCTTATATTCAGCATCCACTTCGTGTGATGCAAAATGTGCAACATCCCGACGCTAAAATCGTCGCTGTATTACATGACATTTTAGAAGATACAGAGACAACGACGGATGAGCTTCATGCTTTAGGTTTTCAAGCCCATATTATCGACGCAATACAGGCACTGACTAAAACAACAGGTGAGAACCGATTTCAAGCTGCGCAGCGTACTGCTAAAAATGCAATAGCGTGTGAAGTGAAACTCAGTGATTTACACGACAATATGGATTTGTCTCGCTTAACTTTGGTCACAGCAAAAGATCGACGTCGTTATCAACAATATTTAAAAGTTAAACGTAGATTAGATCGTGCTCGGAGCGTCCATTTACATCTGATCGAATTAAATCTAACAACAGATTATCCGAGATTTCAATTTCAAAGTTCACAGCAAAATTTTCAGTATCTGCTCAATGCGATGTTTGATCTAGAGCATTCATTAGGTGGCATTCAGATTGGAAGTCCACAGGAATGGTGGATTTTATTTGAAGATGTCAGTGCATATTTTGCATATTGCCAAAGAATGGGAGTGGTTCCCAAGCAGGCAATATTCTTAAATTTAATTTTAACCATAGATCGAGACTATTTCGGGGGCATCTTTCAAACTGAACAAGATCGGCAATTATTTGCCTCTATGTTTTGCGTCTTTATGCAAAATCATTTTTATCGCGTGGAAACTGAAGGCTGATTAGATAGATTGCATCAGCAATAGAATAAAATCACCTTTGATTGATGAATTTTATCTAGATAATTAGATGCTGAGTGTCATTTAAGAATATCTCGAAATGCTTGATTTCGAGACTTTTAAAGTGATTCCATCCATTGACATCTCCAATAAAACATTTGGCCATGCTTGCTGAACCTTATGCCTCAATCCTACATGGCATCATGGTGGCTGCAGGATTTATCATTCCAACTTTGGTGTTGATGTGGTTGTATCAACGCAGTGAACGCCTAAGCCAAGCGGCATAAAAAAAGCCCTCACATTTGAGGGCTTTTTCGTTATTTTACTTCGGGTAAATCAAACCAAATCACTTGAGCATCTTCAAGCGCTTCAATTTTGCTAGCTTCTAGAAAGGCGATTGCGCCACCAGCTTCAACGGTATGTTCAGCAATTTTCACTGAGCCTGAAATGACATGCACATAGTTAATGTGTTGTGTTGCTTCAATGTCTAAAGATTGACCTTTAGAAATGACTGCTGTTTTCACTTCAGCTTGTTGGCGAATATGCATCGGTGCATTGTCATTCGGTCCAACAATTAAATGCCATTGATTGGGTTGATCACGTGGATCGCATTTAATTTGTTGATAGGTCGGCTCTGCATCACGTTCGTTTGGAATGATCCAAATTTGCAATAAATGAACATCTTCATCACCTTGGTTCATTTCACTGTGACGAACACCAGTTCCCGCGCTCATCAGCTGCCATTCACCCGCAGAAATGCCACCATGGTTGCCCATGCTGTCTTTATGCGTAATGGTGCCTTTTAACACACAGGTCAAAATTTCCATGTTGTCATGTGGGTGTTGACCAAAACCTTCATGTGCTGCAATTAAGTCATCATTAATTACACGAAGCGCACTAACGCCCATGTATTTCGGGTCATACCAGTTACCAAAAGAAAAGCTGTGTTTAGACTCAAGCCAGCCCATTTTTACGTGACCACGGTTTTCACTTGGATGTAAAAAAGCATTCATGGCATTCATCCTTATCTTAATTATTGAACATATGCCTATTTTAGGATTGAACTAAATAGTGATATATAGTTTTTTAGCGACAATTCATCCTATTTTTGCAACGCTCAGCCAAGATAGAGTTTTTTGTTATACATAAAGGCGCAACTATAAAAAAAGCCTGCACGAAGCAGGCTTTTTTAAATATGACTAAAATTATTCTAAGAATTTAACAGTCACACCAGATTTCACTTTCTTACCTAAATCATTTGCATCCCAGTTAGTCAAACGAATACAACCGTGTGATGCTGTTTTAGAGATAGCAGATGGGTTCGGTGTACCGTGAATACCGAATGATTTTTTGCTCAAGCCAATCCAGATATTACCAACAGGACCATTTGGACCAGGTGGTAAAGACAATGGTTTTCTGTTGTTGCCTTGAACAAAGTTAGAAGGTGAGTAGCTGTACCAAGGATTTGGTGCAACACCTGTAACTTTGTATGTACCTGTAGGTGATGGCGTATCTGAACTACCAATCGTTGCAGGGAATGAACCGATCATTTGGTTGCGGCTATTAAACAAGTAAAGTTGTTTCGCGCCTTTATGTGCAACGATTAAGTGAATATCTTCAGGAACTTCGTTACGAATATTCGCAACTAAGATTTTTTCACCAGCTTTTTTAAATGTCGCTTTTGGATTCAACTTTTTCAAAAAGTCTTCGTCCATGTGGAATTTTTCACCCAACATTTCAGTCACACGTGTGTAGTACAAGCCTTTCATTTTTGCTTGTAATGCATAGTCGTGTGGAATTGATGCTGCATAAGGACCTTTCAAGTCTGCATCAGTCAACGTGTATTCAATGAATGCAGGTTTAGAACCTTGTTTCGCAATCAGCGCATCCCAAGTTTCTTTAGTTAAAGTCCCTGTAGGTTTCAACCCATTCATTTGTTGGAATGAAGCGATCGCCTTTAGGGTATTTTTACCACTGGTACCATCAATTGCACCCGGTGAAGCATGTGCATTATTGAGCATGACATGCGCACGTGCATAAACAGGGAATTGACCTTTACCAATGTTGTCATACCACTGAGCATTATTTAGGTCATTTAAACCCCAAGCAACTTTGGCAGCAGGCGAAGTTGGTGTTGGAGTTGTAGCAGTCGCTGTAGCAGGTGCAGCACCGATGTCGGCTTTAACATCTTCTGATTGTTGCAAGCTGTCTAAAGTTTGCGATGCTTGGTTCAGATCTTCTTGTTCTTGAGCGCTAATCTGGCTAGTTGCAGATGAAGCTTCAGTCGCTAACGGATCAATGGGATCCTGAACTGCAACATTAGTCACTTTTTTTGGCGTTAATGGTTGTTCAGCAGTAGATGCGGCAATAGCTGTACCAGCAAATATGCAACTTAGGCTCAGTGCGAGCATGGTGCGAACGAACATGTAATTCAACCTTAAGAATTATTCATTTACTGTGTATTAAAAACTGGCTAAGTATTACAGAAAAAAAGTGGAGATGCAGTAGTTGTTTTGTGTAAATATCATTTTTGGTACTCAACATGATCGGTTTTTAAATGCTTGAGAAGTTATTATATTTACAACCTTTTTGATATGATGATGTGAATATCGAATTAAGTTGGGAAAGTGAATGACGACCTTAAAAAATGATCGTTTCTTGCGTGCCTTATTACGTGAACCGGTAGATGCCACTCCGGTTTGGATGATGCGTCAGGCTGGCCGTTATTTACCAGAGTATCGTGAAACACGTGCAAAAGCGGGTGATTTCCTATCCCTTTGTAAAAATACAGAATTTGCTTGTGAAGTTACTTTACAACCTTTGCGTCGTTATGACTTAGACGCAGCCATTTTATTTTCAGACATTTTGACTGTACCTGATGCGTTGGGTTTAGGACTGTATTTTGAAGCAGGTGAAGGTCCGAAGTTTCATAAAACTGTACGTACCGAACAAGATGTACTGAATTTACCTAAGTTTAATGCCAAATCTGACCTAGATTATGTCATGAATGCAGTGACTACGATTCGTTCAGCGTTGGGCGGACAAGTTCCTTTGATTGGCTTCTCAGGCAGTCCTTGGACACTGGCAACCTATATGGTGGAAGGCGGTTCAAGCAAAGATTTCCGTTTTACGAAACAAATGATGTATGCACAACCTGAAGTGCTGCATGCCTTATTAGACCGTTTGGCTGTGGCGGTGACTGAATATCTCAATGCGCAGATTGATGCAGGTGCCCAAGCCGTACAAATCTTTGATAGTTGGGGTGGGGCATTAGCACACCGTGAATACATCGAATTTTCACTAAACTACATGCAAAAAATCGTGGCAGGTTTACAGCGTGAAAAAGATGGACGCAAGGTTCCTGTGATTTTGTTTACCAAAGGTGGTGGTCAATGGTTAGAGCCAATGATTGCAACGGGTGCAGATGCCTTTGGTTTAGATTGGACTACGCCATTAAATGTGGCGCGTCAAACAGTTGCAGGCCGTGCAGCATTGCAAGGCAACTTAGACCCAGCAACATTGTATGGTTCGCCTGAAGCGATTGCGAAAGCGACGCGTGCCATGTTAGATGATGCATATGCCAACGGTGAAAAAACTGGTTATGTGGCGAACTTAGGCCATGGTATTACCCAGTGGGTAGATCCAACCAATCCGAAAGCCTTTATTGATACGGTACACGAATATAGTGCCAAGTATTTATAAGGCTTTAGGGAAATTGGTTTAGGATTCAACCGTGGTCAAGATGATAAAATCATGTTTTGAGTTCTCTTATAAGGCAGCTTCGGCTGCCTTATTTGGGATATTACTGCTGATCGCTTTTGCATTCACTGCAGCAATGGGAAGTCAGGAATATTTTGGCTTTTTCCGTTATGACTATTTATTGTTTTATGCACTGATCATTCAAGTGTGTTTACTCTGCTTAAAACTCGAGTCTTGGGCGGAAGCCAAAGTCATAGCACTGTTTCATATCCTTGCAATGGGGATGGAAATATTTCTGACCCATCCACATATTGCCTCATGGCAATATCCGCAGCCTGCGATTTTCAAATTGCTGACTGTGCCATTGTTTGCAGGTTTCATGTATTCGGCGGTGGGGAGTTTCTTTGCACGTTCGTTACGTCTATATCAGGTGTCGTTCAGTAACTTACCGCGTTTTGGCAATATGCTGTGCTTAGCCGTTTTGTCATATCTTAATTTTATGACCAAATTTTTTGTGCCAGATATTCGTATATTTTTGTTTGCTTGGAGTGTGGTGATCTTTTGGAAAACTAAGCTCAGTTTTCAATTACAAAATTATGTGATTCAGTTGCCGATGTTACCAGTACTGTTGATTTTGGCATTTTTGATTTGGATCGCAGAAAATATCAGTACTTTCTATCAAATTTGGTTATATCCAAGTCAGGTCGATGCATGGCATATGGTCGGTTGGGGGAAACTCGGTTCTTGGTATTTGTTGCTATTACTCAGTTTGGTTTTAGTGCTCAAAATTCTTGGAAAACGTGATGAAAATGGTACTTGGTTGCTCAAAAAATAGTGAAAAAGAACGTATTATTTTTAGCCAAAAGTTTTAGATGAAAATGTTTTGCCTTATCTGAAAGATCAAGTTAATCTACAGGTGTGTAATCAAAATTACACATGTTTTAATAATTAAAAACAATGGAATAAAATTCCCTGGAGAAGTGCCATGTTAAAAAAATTAGCTTTAGTTGCAGTCGTTGCACTAGGTTCTACAGCTGCTTTTGCTGACCGTGACGTAGGTTGTGGTGTTGGTTCTCAAGTTTGGGCTGGTCAATCAGGTAAAATTCCTAAAATTTTAGCTGCGACTACCAACGGTATTTTTACTAACCAGTTACTTGGTATTACTTTTGGTACTTTAGGTTGTAGCGGTACTGGTACAGTGACTGCTCAAGCGGTAACATTTACCAATGAAAATGCTGAATCACTTGCTCGTGATATGGCGGTTGGTCAAGGTGAGAGCCTGAATGTTTTGGCTGAGCTTTTAAACATCCAATCAACAGATAAAGCACGTTTCTTTGCTGTGTCTAAAGCAAATTTTGCTGAAATCTATTCAGCTGAAAACCAGTCTTCTCTACAAGTACTTGCTTCATTACAAAGCGTAATGGCGAAAGATGAAGTACTTAAAGCATACGTTTAATCGATGCTTTCAAAACCCTGTCTCTCGGCAGGGTTTTTTATTATCTAAAATATATAAAAATGGATTTGAATATAACTGAATGAAATCAACTGCTTTATTTTGTACCTTTATGATTCCGAGCATCTTATATGCTCAGCAAGTTGTAGATCCAAACCTCTCTAAAACCGTAGAGCTACAGCGATATATTGAACTTGCACAATCAAAAAAACTGTCTGAACACATCAGTTGGCAACGACTTTTATATACAGATCATAAAGGACAAAGTGAAGTTGCTTTTTCAGGTTACTTTCTAGCTGAAAATGGCCGTCAAAATGCCCAAGCCGAATTAGAGGCAGATGTCGCTGCACTGTTTCAAACCGCCGAACATAATCAAGCCTTTCGTTGTCGTTTCCCTGCGCGTAGTCAGTGGTTGATGCAAGAATTATCCATCCGTTCAGAGCAGTTACCAGTAGTGAGTTGCCCTGAGTTTGATGAATGGTTTGGGAAAATTAAGCCGTATAAAGCGACATTAATTTACGCCACAGACTTTATGGGGAATCCAAGTTCTATGTTTGGACATACCTTGTTGCGTCTCGATCCGAAAGATCAGAAAGAGCTAAATTTGGTGTCCTATGCCATTAACTATGCTGCGACAGTTGCAGGTGAAGATAACTGGTCTTATGCATGGAAAGGCTTAACAGGGCAATATCCTGGTGAATATTCCTTGATGCCGTACTACCGAAAGGTGAAAGAATATGGTGATTTTGAAAGTCGTGATTTGTGGGAATATGAGCTAGCACTGACCGAGCAAGAAACCAGTTATTTGGTTAAACATCTTTGGGAAATGCAAAATGTCAGTTTTCCCTATTATTTTGCCAGTGATAACTGTGCATATCGATTATTGGGCCTAATGGATTTGGTTCGCCCGACACTGAATTTAACCGAAAAATTTAAAGTCGCTTCCATTCCTGTTGAAACGATTAAAGCGATCAATGATGAACAACTGATTCAAGCAGCGGTGTATCGTCCTGCATTAGAAACGCAGCTTTTATCACAAGCGCAGCAACATGGATATCGTTTAGCACGTGAAGCGCATAAGCTCGCTGAAATTAAACCTGATAACATGTCGACAGCAGTCGCTCAGTTTAATGAAGCAGAGCAAGCGAAAATATTGGAAATGGCGTACGACCATCTGTATTTATTACTGATTGGTCGAAAGGTGAGTGCGGAAGAAACGCAGCCTAAATTGCGTCAAATCTTGGCCTTACGTAGCCAATCTTCACAACCCAAACAACGGACTGAACCTAAGCAGCCAAGTCTAGACCCAGTCAATGGACATCATGCGCGAAATTTTTCAGCCGCAGTAGGCGAAGTTCAAGGTGAAAAATATATCGAACTCGGGCATCGTCAGGCATATCATGACTTGATCGATCCGCAAGGTGGCTTTCGGATTGGTACGCAGTTGATGTTTTGGGATGGCTCGATCCAATATCGAGACGACCAACTCAAACTCAATCATTTTGATTTTTTATCGGTCAATTCTTACAACCCGATCACGCCATTTAAAACACCGCTAAGCTGGGGTTTTAATTTTGGCTGGCAGCAAGTGTCAGTAGATGCAGGTCAATTTAGCGAAACGAAACAACATGGTGTAGCTGAATTAAAAGCTCAATCTGGATATAGCTGGGCCAATCAAGAACGCACGCATTTGTGTTATGTGCAGTCTCAAATGCAGGTGCAGGGCGGTAAGTCTCTCGATCAGGGCTGGCGAGTTGGCCTTGGGCCGACACTGGGTTGCCAAAATATTTGGTCAGAAAAATTAAATAGTTTGGTTCAGGCAGAGCTTCCGTATTGGGAAGATGCACATCAATGGAATCTGAAACTCGATGCAGAATTACAATATATCGTCAACCAACAAAATGCCTTAAGACTAGGCTATGAATACCAGCAGCAAGATGATCAAGATTGGAATAAATTGAAATTGAGTTATGTATTTTTCTATTAATTTTTAAGATAGATAAAATATGAAATATCAAATAAATTTGTTTTTTTATGTAAGTAAAGCAAGGTATGATTGCTAGCTTTGTAATAGCTGTGGTTTGTGTCACCGAATGAATCAAGAATGTATTACAGGTCTAAGTCAGACTTGGAAAGATATTTGTGATCAATATACTGAAAATGAACATCTTGCAGCATTGCAATTTATCCAAAGGCATGTTGAACATTTAGTTACTGTTTTTTATGAACAAATGTCACGTGAGCCAGAGTCGGCTGAATTTTTTAAAGACGATATCATTCAAAAAAGGCTCATCGACACTTTAAGAAAATGGTTGTTAGAAACGTTTAATGTCGCACTGAATGGTGAATTTGAAAGCTCAGTCAAAAGACAGCAGAAAGTTGGAATGGTACACGCGCGTGTTGGTATTCCGTCATGGTTCATCATACGTGGTGTGCGTGAAATAGAACGTAAAATATTTGAAATTTTAGAGCTAAACCAAACGCAAAGTATTCTCCATATGTGCAGTTATATTGTACAAATTATGGGGTTCAGCACAGAAATTATGTGCCGATCTTATGAGATCAATACGGAAAAAAACCAAGAAACAAAACACAATTATCGCTTATTTTCAGCGATGCAAGATGTGGCCGTGCATAAAGATAAACAACGGGGTTCATTGCTCGACTGGGAAAATGAACTGATGTTTAAAATCTTTTCGGGCAATGTTGGTTTTTATCATCCCTTATTTTCAAAATCAGAGTTTGGGCTATGGTTCATTCATAAAGCGGCATATGCTTTTTCAGGTTCAGATCAGGTTCAACTGATTATTGACAGAATTTATGAAGTGGATCAATTAACCCAGCAAACGATGCAGATGACGGAAAAAGATCAGCTGCAACAGTTGATTCAACAGATTCGTGAATTGAACCGTGAAATTCAGCATCTAGTTGATCAACTATTTCAAGTGGCTGAATATATTGAGTCTGGCAATGATTCTTTGACTCAACTCCTAAACCGTCGTTATCTCAGTACGATTATTTCACGTGAAATTACCTTTGCGCGGCAAAATGAAACACCGTTGTCTTTGCTCGCCTTTGACGCGGATTATTTCAAAATGATCAATGATAAGTTTGGTCATGCGGCAGGTGATCTTGCGCTCAAATTTATTGCCGAAGCCTTACAGCGTTATAGTCAAGGTAGCGATTATGCATTCCGTATTGGTGGGGAAGAGTTCTTATTACTCTTGGTGGATACTGGTGTAAACCGTGCGATGAAAATTGCAGAAAATATTCGCCAATATATTGAAAAGGGTTTGATCCGAACGGCACAAGGTCAGCAATTTAGTTTTACCGTAAGCATTGGTTGTGTACAGTATGATGGACATCCTGATTATCAGCGTTTCTTAGATGCAGCAGATCATGCGCTGTATGCGGCAAAAAATAATGGTCGAAACTGTATCCAAGTCACTAAGCATTTGTCGTATATCTAATTCGTTCAGAGTATAAAAAACTCCCTTATGTGGGAGTTTTTTATGGGTAAATGCGTTTTATGGCGAGATGTGCCGTAATTTAAACTTCAACAACCACATAGTATTTTTTGACGGCTTCGACAACTTCAAACTTGCCCTGAAACGATGGGGGAATAATGCCCGCTTGGCCAGCGGAAACTTCAATATACCCGCCTTGTTGATCATAAATACGTACTAATCCTTCAAGGATTGTAAAAAACTCTTGTTTATTGGGTGCAAAGACAATATTCCATGCGCCAACTTCACATTGCCAAATCCCGCAGTCCATATTGGGGTGTGCATACATGCTTGCAGTTTCACGTTTGGGATTGCCCTGAACCAAACGGTCTGGGCGAGGGTAATCTATGCTGTGATCGGCTTGCGCTAAACCCTGACCAGCAATATATACATCTGACATGATTCATCCTGAAAATAGTGCTTTGCTATCAAAGCAAATGATTTGGGACATTAAAACACAAATAAAAAAAGCCTCAAGAGTTTGAAGCTTTTTTATGAGTGCTAACGCTGAATGTTCTGTTAATAGCTTTCAGGTACAGCACTTAGGAATTCACGGCGTTCTTCTTTATTGGTTTTAAAGTCACCGACAAAAGAAACGGTACGGGTTGTAGACTCTTGTTTACCCACACCACGCATCATCATACACATGTGAGCTGAATCAATCACCACAGCAACACCACGCGCACCAGTCACTTCAGCCACTGCTTCAGCAATCTGCTGAGTAAGGTTTTCCTGAATTTGTAAGCGACGGGCAAACATTTCTGTAATACGTGCGAATTTTGATAAACCTAAAACATTGCCTTCTGGGAGATAAGCAATATGTACGCGACCATAAAAAGGTAATAAATGGTGCTCACACAAAGAATAGAATTCGATATTCTTAACTAAGACCATTTCACGGTTATCTGATGGGAAAACCGCATTGTTGGTCACTTCTTCAAGTGTCTGGCTATAACCAGAAGTAAGATATGAAAAAGCTTTAGCAGCACGCATAGGCGTATCTTTAAGACCCGGGCGATTCAGATCTTCACCAACGGCAGTTAGGATATTTGCGTAGGATTGCTGCATAGACATAAGACGTGTTCACTTACACTGAGAGATTGAACAAGGACGGCATTGTAGCAGAAAACTATTACAATGCCTTCTTTTGGAGTTAAATCCGATTATTGTTTAAACTGTGGGTTTTTTTCTGCACGTTTAAGCAGAACCAGTACAGCACCTGTGCCGCCTTGTTTTTCTGGGGCGCTCACAAATGCCAATACATCACGATGTTGACGTAACCAACTATTTACATAAGTTTTTAAAATTGCTTCTGGACCTTTGCCATGCACAATTTTAATGACGTTTTGATTGTCATCTTTCGCCATTTGAATAATTTGCAGCACGGCAGAACGGGCTTCTTCAACAGTGCAACCGTGTAAGTCGACAGCTTCAAACCAACGTAGATTACCAGCTTTCAAATCTTCAAAAACTTTATGTTGTAAGGTTGCAATGCGATAGCTTAAGGCCGCTTGACTGGCAACAGGGTTGAGCATCGCTTGCGTATCAGAAAGTAATGCATCATCTGTTTCCATAGGACCAATTGCAGCAGCACGTTTAGCCAACGTTTGCGCATCAGGTTTTTTACGACCCACTTTTTCCATTTTTGCAGTATTTCCTGCATTCATTTTTTGAACACCTTGCATTTGCTTTTGGAAAAGCGCGAAGTCTTCTTCCTGCTCTTGTTCAACAGTCTTTGGCGTTGGCTCAGGCTGTTTAGCAATCGTTGAGGAATGTGGATTCGTAATTTGCTTTTTAAAAGATTTCAGTAGGTTGTACTGATCTTTTGAAAGCGAAGAATCGTGTTTGCTCATAATGAAAAAACGGGAAATATACAAAAATTTAGTGCAATTATAGCCTTAAATGGCACTGATTTGAACTGGAAAGACTTTATATAAAGAAGATCTCCTAATTCATTACAAGTCCTATTTGGGCTTCAAAGTTGAATTAATTAATTTAATAACTTTTTTATTTTTATATTGTTCTGCAAGAGCTAATGCTGATTGTTCTTCATTAAATTTAGAAATACACACGATTTCGGTTGAAGCGCCTTTTTCAAGTAAATAAGAAATTATCTGATATTGATTTAGGCGGATAGCTTTACCTAATGGGGAGCATCTAGTGAAATAATATGTTTGTGGTTCAACTTCATCTACTACAAGTTCATTTATTTTTCTCAGCTTCATTTTTTTGATGAAAGAAATATCTGTGTGCTCGATAGCCGCCATAATTAAGGTGGTATCATAAAATTCATTGTTTTCACCAAAATTTAAATATTCAAGATACAAATTTTTGGCTTTTTCATAATTATCAATATCATTTTTCTGTGTCAGGTTCTTTATCGCATTTTGGAAAAAATCATTCATATCATCAAAATCATTTATTGCTGCATGGAACATGAATAGATTTATTAAATATGGCTCATCAGCTAAATTCTTTTTCAATAAATGAGGGGTATCTTTATAAAAAATCTGTTCAAAATGATTTAATTTTTCCATGGAATAAGGGTGAGATTTAATATTGATTGGTTTTGATAAAGAATTTTTTTGTCCTTTAGAAATAGAAAAATAGGTTGAATTTTCAATATTCTTGTTTTTAGTATTGATTGAGAAATTAATGACTATTGGTAAGCCTTGATAACTAACGATTTCAATTTGATTCTTATTGAAATCATAATTTTTGCCCTTTAGCACGTTAGTATTTATATTTGGAAAAATTTGATTTAGGTCAATCTGCGCAGCAATGATGCCTTCGGGCATAGTGGAAATATTAAAGTAGAGGATATGATTTTGGTCAATAAGATACGGTGAGCCTGTATACAGAGTTATATTTTTTGCCCAACTCATCTGGTGTAGTGAAACCAAGATTAATGAAATGAATAGAAGAGTAGAAGAAATAATCGACTTCATTATTTTTAATTCTCAAATGAATAAAAATTATAAAAAGGATGTGTAATTTTTTTAATATGGATGCAAAGGAGAAAAAGGGTGAGCGAACTCACCCTACATATTTCATTTATATTTTATCAGGCACACCAAACAGCTCTTTAAAAGCCTGATCAGGGCGTGGTTGCTTCATAAAACTTTCACCGACCAAGAAGGCATGAATGTCATGTTCTTGCATCATGGCTACATCAGTAGGTGTTGCAATACCGCTTTCTGTTACAAGTAGGCGAGAAGGCTCAAGTAACTTCTTCAAACGTAATGATGTATTGAGGTCAACATCAAAAGTTTTTAGATTGCGGTTATTGACGCCAAGTAGACAGTTGTCAGAAAGACGCATTGCACGCTCAAGTTCTTCTTCGTCATGTATTTCAACCAACACGTCGAGATTGTGCTCAAAAGCAGTTTTCGACATTTCTTCGAGTTGTTGATCAGACAAACAAGCCACGATTAATAAAATACAGTCCGCATGTAAAGCGCGTGCTTCAATTACGCCATAAGGATCAATTAAAAAATCTTTACGCAGCGCAGGTAAGTCACAGTTCTTACGTGCAATCTGAATGTTTTCATCGGCACCTTGGAAAAAATCCACATCGGTGAGAACAGACAAACATGCCGCACCAGCATCTTGATACTGCTGCGCAATTTCAGCAGGGTTAAAGTTTTCACGAATGATGCCTTTCGATGGTGATGCCTTTTTAATTTCAGCAATCACCCCCGGACGTTTAGAGCCGAGGTTTTGTGCAAAACCTCGAACAGGTGTAGCTGCTTGAGCTAGCTCTTCGACATCTTTATAGCTACGTTGTTTAAGACGGGCTGCAAATTCTTCTTTTTTACGGTCAACAATTTTACCTAAAATTGTATTGGCGATATCTACCATGATTTGAGTCCTAATCTTAAGCTTCGTATTCTTTTAAAGTTTTCGTAAATTCTGACAAAATGCCCATTTTCTCTAGAGCTTGACCGCCATAGATAATGTCATGTGCTAATGCAACACCTTGTTTATAGCTATTGGTTAAGCCTGAAACATAGATACCGGCACCTGCATTTAGGGCAATCATATTCGCGGCTTTATCACCGAGAGCAGATTTATTTTTACCTAAAGCATCTTTAATTAATTTCAGACTTTCCGCAGCACTATCTACAGATAGACCTGTTAAGGTTTGCGACTCGATATCTACAGCTTCAGGTTGAATTTCCCATTCAGTGACTTCGCCATCTTTGAGTTCAGCAACATAAGTACTTGATGCAAGGCTAATTTCATCTAAACCGTCTTTTGAATGCACCACCAAGACATGTTCTGCACCGAGTTGTTTTAAAACTTCAGCCATAGGACGACATAATTCTGTAGAGAAAACACCAATCACAAAACGTTTTACGCCGGCCGGATTCGTAAGCGGGCCAAGTAGGTTGAAAATACTACGGAAGCCCAATTCTTTACGTGGACCAGCAGCATATTTCATGGCTTTATGATGATTAGGTGCAAAGAGGAAACCAACGCCCATTTCACGAATACAACGTTCAGTTTGCTGCATGTTCAGGTCAAGGTTAATTCCAGCTTGTTCTAAAAGATCAGAAGAGCCTGATTTTGATGAAACACCACGACCGCCATGTTTAGCAATGGTTGCACCTGCTGCTGCAATGACAAAACTAGACGCAGTAGAAACGTTAAATAAGTTTTGACCATCACCACCTGTACCAACGATATCCACCAAATGTGGCAGATCACTGACATCGATTTTGATCGCAAACTCACGCATTACACGTGCTGCGGCAGTGATTTCATCAATACTTTCACCTTTTTGGCGTAAGCCCATCATAAGTGCGCCAATTTGCGCATCGGTTGCTTCACCTTGCATGATGGTACGCATCACTTCTTCCATTTGAGGTTGAGTGAGTTCAATATTTTTCGTGATGTTATTTAAAGCTTGTTGAATATTCATAATATTTTTTGCACTCGATTATGCGTAAATTTCTAAGAAGTTTTTAAAGATTTGATGGCCATGTTCACTAAGAATTGATTCAGGGTGAAACTGCACGCCTTCGACAGGCAATGTCTTATGTTTAACGCCCATGATTTCTTCCATCGTGCCATCTTCTTCATTGGTCCAGCAGGTCACTTCTAAACATTCAGGCAAAGTCGCTTGATCAATCACCAAAGAGTGATAACGCGTTGCGGAAAATGGAGAAGGGAGGTTGCTGAAAATACCTTGATCGCTGTGATACATGTCAGATAAACGACCGTGCATCACTTTTTTAGCACGAATAATATCGCCGCCAAAAGCTTGTCCTATGGCTTGGTGGCCTAAACACACACCGAGTAAAGGAATTTTTCCCGCAAAGTGTTGAATCGCAGGAATTGAAATACCTGCTTCACTTGGCGAACAAGGGCCAGGACCAATGACTAAATACTTCGGTTGCCATCGCTCGATATCTTCCAATGTCACGGCATCGTTACGTACAACTTTTACTTCCTGATTTAACTCGCCAAAATATTGGACGATGTTGTAGGTAAAAGAGTCATAATTGTCGATCATCAAAAGCATGAGCGTATTAACCTTTGAAATTTATGCACTTAACTGTGCTTAGAATAGTCCGAAATGATTCTAAATAGTTGTATATTGACCCAAATATCGTGTGGATATTTTAAATAGAAAAATAGTGAAATATTTAGAATGCAGTCAATCATAGCAAATATTATTCAATTTCTGCTGAACAATTTCGCCAAAGTTCATCGCAACTGAAATCATTTCAGCAAATTATCGACTTATAAATTTAGGATTTAAGTTGAACAAAGCAATAGGCTGAATTTAAGTGTTTAAAATGTGTTCAATTGATATTTTAAAAAGATCTGCTTACTGTCGTTAAAAATTGCAATTCAGGCTCTAGCTGGAAAAATATGAACCGTTTTGAAGCAAAATCACCAAAATGGAGCACAATTAATGCAAAGGTAGATTGATCAAAATTAAAACAAAATGGTTAAATCTACTTCAAAAAAAGAGTGCTTTAAGGGCTCAAAAAACCTAAATATCGATCATGAATATAGTGATTACGCTGGTATTTTTCCATCTAGAACTAGCTAAACCATTAGTTTCTATCGTATTTAAATTCGACCTTAAAGCTTGAATAAAATCCTAATAATTTTATCGTTGAAAGCGATTAATCATTTTGGTGCATACTGGTGCAAAACCAAGTTGCACTATTTTGATACACCTGCGAGAAGTTTTTAAACAAAAGTGATGAAGAGTGGCTGAATATGGTGCATTTACTGTTACACACAGTATAATAGTCGAAAAGCAAGGAGCTAAAATCTTCTATTCTGATAAGGAATTCAGTATTTTAGCTTAGCTTTTAAAAGTTGGTACGGTAATTGCTTAATAACTACCAACTACTAACACGCACTTCAGTGTGCACAAAAAAATCATCGGAGCAAAATGAGCATGGCGAACAAGGTCCTTCAACTCATCCAAGAAAGTGGCGCAAAATGGGTCGATTTTCGCTTTACTGATACTAAGGGTAAAGAACAACACGTAACTTACCCAGCAGATTCAATCGACGAAGATACGTTTGAAGATGGCAAAATGTTTGATGGTTCTTCAATTGCTGGTTGGAAAGGCATTGAAGCATCTGACATGATCTTACGTCCAGATGCAGAAACTGGTTTTATCGACCCGTTCTTTGCAGAAGCTACAGTTGTTGTGACTTGTGACGTTATCGAACCTTCAACTGGTCAAGGTTATGAACGTGACCCACGCTCTATTGCTCGCCGTGCGGAAGAATACCTAAAATCAACTGGTATCGGTGATACTGCTTTCTTTGGTCCAGAACCAGAATTCTTCGTTTTTGACGAAGTAAAATGGGACATCGATATGTCTGGCGCGCGTCACACATTAATCGCTGAAGAAGCTGCTTGGTCTACTGGTAAAGATTACGAAGCGGGTAACTCTGGTCACCGTCCACGTGTGAAAGGTGGTTACTTCCCAGTTCCTCCTGTAGATTCTTCACAAGATATGCGTGCAGATATGTGTGCAAAAATTGAAGACATCATGGGCCCAGGTCGTGTAGAAGTACATCACCACGAAGTTGCATCTTGCCAGCTTGAAATCGGTGTAAGCTTCAACACTATGGTTCGTAAAGCGGACGAAGTACAACAGTTCAAATATGCTGTTTGGAACGTTGCTCACCAATATGCTAAAACTGCTACGTTTATGCCTAAACCAATGGTTGGCGATAACGGTTCTGGTATGCACGTTCACATGTCGATCTCTAAAGACGGCAAGAACTTGTTTGCTGGTGATGAATACGCTGGTCTTTCAGAAATGGCGTTATACTTCATTGGTGGTGTGATCAAACATGCTCGTTCATTGAACGCAATCACAAACCCTTCGACTAACTCGTACAAACGTTTAGTTCCACATTTTGAAGCACCGATTATGCTTGCTTACTCAGCACGTAACCGTTCAGCTTCTATTCGTATTCCTTACGTTTCTAGCCCGAAAGGCAAACGTATCGAAGCACGTTTCCCAGATCCAATGATGAACCCGTACTTAGGTTTCGCTGCACTTCTTATGGCTGGTCTTGATGGTATTCAAAACAAGATCCACCCAGGTGAAGCTGCTGACAAGAACTTGTACGACCTTCCTCCTGAAGAAGAAGCTAAAATCCCTACAGTGGCTCATAGCCTAGATATGGCGCTTGAAGCGCTTGCTGCGGATCATGATTACCTTCTTAAAGGTGGTGTGTTCACTAAAGAAATGCTTGATGCCTACATCGAACTTAAAACTGAAGAAGTTCGTCGTCTTAACACGACTACTCACCCAGTTGAATTTGACATGTACTACAGCTTGTAATTCTGTACAGAATTTCACTGTAAAAAGACCCGCCTTGTGCGGGTTTTTTTATGGGATGGGTTAAGATAAAGCAAAGAGTTGAATGAATATCTAAACATGGCAAAACCACGTAAAAAACATACCGGTTTTTTCCCTTGGATTGATCCAGCAGATCAGGCAAAGGGATTTAAACTTAACTTCTCAGAAGTGACTTATTTGGAAGTGGGGCGGACCGTTGAAGGTTATAAGCAGGCTCAATTTATCGAGCTGAAAAACCCAGAGCTGGCATTGGAGTTTCATTACCCTGAAAGTTTTTATATTACAACCGAAGGGTTGGTTTTAATAAAAACGCCGCAAGGCAAGTTTGAAGCCATTGCCAAGACAGATAACTTTTAATTCAACACTAAAAAATTGAACTGAAAAAATGACCTACAACGTTGCAGGTCATTTTTTATTGAGCTTTAAGTGATTTGCTAACCGTCATTGCAAACCATGCTGTTTTAAATTATCGATTTCATATGGTGCATCTTCGGCAGGGTAGCGTAAGTTTTCTAATCCTTTGGTTTTGGCAATCGACCAAATCACACTTTCACCCGCAGGGATGTTTTGGCTGTGCTGTGCATATAACGGGTCTTGCAGGGCGCGCTCAGCTGAAATAAATGTCCAGCCATGCTGTTGAAAAGCAGTAATGGCATCCTTTAAAAATGCGGCATTAATGGCATTTACATGTAAAAGCAAAACATGCTGCGGTGAACGTTGTAAAGTGAGCTGCGCAAGCTGGTCATAATAATCCGCTCGGTGAAGCAGGTGAGCAATATACGCTTGTTTTAGACGCTCTAATTTGTCAAAGTCTTGCTGTTTGGCATAGTCGAGATATTTCCGGTTATAAAACCAGTCACTGGCATCAATACTCACACCGCCAATGCGGTATTGATGCTGCTCTAACCAGTGATAGACAGCATCACGTTTTTCAGCGTTATTACCTTCTTTTAAAAATGGATAACGGTAAATACGGATGTAATTCGGCAGTGTTTTTAATACGGTATCTGCCTGTTCAATGCTATGCAGATAATCGTGTACAGTGACATTTTCTTTATTTAGATTTTGGTGTGCTGCGCTGTGATTGCCAATTAGATGGCCGGATTGTCCCCACGCTTGAATCAGTTGTTTACCTTGATAATCGCCAATTTTAATCAGGCTAGGGAAGACAATAGTTTTGATTTGTTGATCATGCAGATGTTTTAAAATTTGGGCATTGATTTGTTCCGCTTGTGCGTTAAACGCTGGATTTAATCCATCATCAAAACTGAGCGCAATAGATTTTGCTTGAGCCGTGATATTGGCACAAAGTAAAACGAAAAAAATAAAAACATATAGCGGCTTATATGGAAACATTATGCTTGTGTAATTTAGTGGTTATCCACGACATCATACTGTGTATGTGAGGTTTGTGTTGATTACATATGTAATGAACTGCTTAAGCTGTTTTGGTTTTGCTCATTTTACTGAAAACAAGCTATTGGTCATGAAAAACGATGTTGAGTTGGTTACACTAAGGATTCGCTATACTCAGCAAATGCTTATAAGGGAAATGAAATATGCAGCGTCAAGCATGCGAAATGCGGGATAAAAGAATGTCTCCTGAATTAAGAACATGGTTGTATGCTTCGGGTTCATTAACCCAACAATTAACAGATTTTGCCCAAGGTGTATTTAAAGTTGAGCCGAGTATTGAGCAATTTCAACGTATGACGCTTCAAGATGCACGGTGGCTACAAATGCCAATACAGCACACAGCTTGGGTACGTGAAAGTTATTTATATGGCTGTGAAGCTGAGCCGTGGGTCAAGGCAAAAAGTATATTTCCAATCCTTAGCATACAAGGACGTGCGCGGATTTTTCAGCATATTGGTAAAAAACCGATCGGACATTTTTTATTTCAGCGTACCAATCCGAAGTGTGAGCGGCGTGTACTGTGGCTAGACGATGGTTGGACACGTCAGAGCTGTTATACTTGGCATGGTTGTAAATTTATAGTTCAGGAAACTTTTTTAGCGAGTTTTGAGCAATATTTGCAGAAATAACATTACCAGATGAAGGACAATCATGGCCGTGGTGCAACAGATTACTTGGCAGCAGCGTTTAGAAGCTTATTACTATTTATGTCGCTTCGATAAGCCAATTGGCACGGAACTGGTTTTTTGGCCAACCATGTGGGCACTGTGGATTGCCAATCAAGGAATACCGCAATTCAGTATTTTGATTCCCATGATTTTGGGCACGATATTTATGCGTGCAGCAGGTTGTGCGATTAATGACTTTGCTGACCGTAAAGTCGATGGTGCTGTGGAAAGAACCAAACATCGTCCTTTAGCCACTGGAGTGATTAGTGCTAAAGAAGCCATATATGTGTTCTTGATCTTGGTGCTTGCTAGCGCATGTATGTTGTTCTTTTTACCGATAGAAACTTTTTATTGGTCCTTTGGTGCATTGTTTTTAGCGTTCATTTATCCCTTTATGAAACGCTATACGCATCTGCCACAAGTATTTTTAGGCGCGGCATTTTCATGGTCGATTCCTATGGCTTATACCGCTGTGGGGCAAACACCTGATTTAACGTGTTGGTTATTGTATTTCGGTAATTTGGCGTGGACCATTGCATATGACACACAATATGCCATAACTGACCGTGAATATGATTTGAAAATTGGCGTGAAATCGACTGCGATTTTATTTGGTAAATACGATATTGAAATTATTTCATTATTGCAGGCGCTAAGCATTGTACTGATTGGTTCTGCGTTGTATTTAGAAGATCTCTTGATGCCATTTGGTTTAGTTGCAATGTTGGCTGTGGCTGCCGATTTTATTTACCAGTGGACTAAAACCAAAGGCCGTGATCCTCAGTTATGTTTTTGGGCGTTTCGCCATAACCGTTGGGTAGGGCTTATGATTTTTATTGGAATTTTCATGGCACTGACGCTTTAATGTCATTGATCTGAAACTGTTTAAAATGAACTAAAGCATCCTATTTGGGTGCTTTTTTTTATGCATTAATAAAAAGGCATGTAGTTTCATGCTTAAAGAATAATGATTAAAAAGGATATTTTATGAAACGTTCAAAAATAGCATTAGCTCTGACAGTTGCAGTTTCTATGCTGTCTTTAACCGCGTGTAATGACGATGATAATGACTCATCATCTTCGAATCAAAAATCAACATTTGTGTCTGAAGCAAATTATGCTTTAGATACTGTAGACAATACATCGTCCATTAAAGTCATGACGTATAACATGACCAATGTGCAGGGGAAAGCAGCAACAGCAACAGCCTTAGTATTATTTCCAAAAGCTACACAACCTAAAGATGGGTATCGTGTTGTGGTATGGGAGCATGGAACAGTCGGGGCTGGAGATGAATGTGCGCCAAGTAAAAATCTAATTCATCCACGTTTTAAAATTCTAGCTAATACGCTTATGGCGGCAGGTTATGTAATTGTGGCACCAGACTATGAAGGTTTAGGTACGAAGGGGGTGCATCCATACCTCAATTTATCGAGTGCGGCAAATTCGGCACTTACTGCGGTTAAAGCGGCAAAAGAACATTATGGTAAGCAACTCAATGGTCAGTGGATGTCGATCGGTCAATCGCAAGGTGGTCATGCATCCTTAGGGACGGCGGAATTTGCAAATACGGATGCAAACTATAAAGGGGCAGTGGCAGCCGCAC
Organism: Acinetobacter sp. YH12128; assembly: GCF_013418655.1. Classification (NCBI taxonomy): domain Bacteria; kingdom Pseudomonadati; phylum Pseudomonadota; class Gammaproteobacteria; order Moraxellales; family Moraxellaceae; genus Acinetobacter; species Acinetobacter sp. YH12128. The sequence goes on from NZ_VPBO01000024.1 coordinate 27,806, forward strand.
CTGCATCGAGTTTGGGGACGATTATTAAGATCTATCTTGATCCTGCTTTAAATCTGGATGACAACGGCGTGAGTAAGGGCGTCAATATCTTAGATGAACAATTGCTTCAAATTCGTTACGCGCTTGCAAATAACATAATCAATGCACAGCAAGCAGATGCGTTAATGGGGCAACTTGCAGATGGCTATGCTGAGCTTTTGGCATATGCTGCATTGACCAGTTCGGGTATTAAAGCCTATGAGCCAAATTATGATTTAAAAAATATCTTTACTGCAGATGCTGGTGTTATTGCAGAAAAAGCCTATGGACGTACAGGGGATGATGGTGCATGTTTAAGTTATGCCGATCCAAATGGCGCAAATGGTTTGCAAGAACAGTTTAAAGCAGCTGTGATTGAATTCTTAAAAGATCCAACGCATATGGTTTCACAGTACGGAATTGATTTGAATAAAATCGATACCGATCCCGTTGTTCAGAAATTTTTAAATGATAATCAGCCAGCGACGAATGCAACTGCTGCCAAAGTAATTAAAGCCCCTGTTTATATTATTCAAGGTGAAGAAGATAAAGCTGTATTACCTCCTGTGACTCAAGCTTTATTTGAAAATATGAAATTGCAAGCGGTGAAATACTTCCCACAGGCAAAATATGAGGATGGATATTTATTGGATATTGTGCCAAAAGCAAGTCATACACAGGCGATTATCTGTAGAAATGCGCAAGCGGTCGAATTTATTCAAGCTAAAATGTCCGCAGGTACAGGTATTGATTTAACCAATGAGCAAAAAGATGCGAGCCAAAGTCCACATTGTACGGGTATAGTTGCTTCAAGCTAAGTTTTTAAATAATAAAAAAGGAGCATGTCTCCTTTTTTTATTGAATATTGGATTGTTAATCATTCAATCCGTGAAAATGAGGGGGTATAGTTGGTTAGAGTAAAGAATGATATGAAGGCTTGAGCGAATTTTGTTTTTTGCTATATTGGGCGTCGAATTATTTATGTAAATGAAAGAATCGTTATGTCTGAAGTTAAGCCAAAGCCCAATACCAAAAAGATGATCATTTTGATGGCACTTGGGCTATTGATTCCTATATTTTTGGTCAGTATGGCTTTTCTTGCAGTCAATAGTGATGCCAAAAACCAAGAAAAATATAAGCAACAACAAGCTGAAATGATTGAGCGCATTAAAGCTAAAGAAGCCCAAGATGAGGCTTTGGCTGCTGAGGCTGACCAAGCAGTATCAGAAGTGCTGGCTGCTCAAGAGTCAAATGCTCAATAAAATTCTGTTTACATTATCGATGTGAATGCAATGCGCATTCACTCAATGTTTGATTTTGATTTACGTATTTTACAACTATTTATTTATATCATGCCTGAGCGTGTGAACTGTTGGAATACTGGTGTAGCGGATTACACGGTAGCCCGCTTCTTCAAGCATTGCATCACGTTCAGCATCTTCTTGCTCTTTGCCTATATGACTAGGGTCATCCAGTTCGATAATCACAAGCACATTATAAGTTTGGTCAAGTATGACAAAATCAGTGACTTTTCGATTAAATCTATTCCTAATTTTATAATTTTGATTGGTGATCAGTGCGCTAAAAGCCACTTGGGCTAAAATGTGGTAGTTCGGAAATGCTTCATTTAAACGATGAAACATCTTACTTTCAAAGGCAGTGATTACACGACGTGGGAAAAACTTTTGTTTGCTTCTAAACAGTCTCGGAAAGACTAAGCAGACAAGTGCAAAAGTTGCCAAGCAACCAATAATAAAAAATATGAACTGACTGAGATCTGGCACGGAATAAACTACATATATGAAAAAAGCCCACGTCATGATGCGTGGGCTTTTTAGAATTTGGCTCTCCAACCTGGGCTCGAACCAGGGACCTGCGGATTAACAGTCCGTCGCTCTACCGACTGAGCTATTGGAGAATCTGCACGCATTCTATGGGGCAAATGCAGTGAGGTCAAGTCGGAATTGCAAAAAATAAGAAAATTTAGGCTGAATGTATTAAATATAAACACCTTTAATATAAAGTGTTTTTAAAACTTAAGCTTTGATAATTGCTTCTAATGTGGAAGGAGAGGTCGGTGAATAGCTTAGGTCATAGAGCAAGTGATTCTTATCTTAAAAATAAAAGCCTAGAGCATAAAAAAAGCCCACGACATAATGCGTGGGCTTTTAGAATTTGGCTCTCCAACCTGGGCTCGAACCAGGGACCTGCGGATTAACAGTCCGTCGCTCTACCGACTGAGCTATTGGAGAATCTGAAACGGATTCTAAAGATGTATGGCAGGGTGGTCAAGCCTGATTTAAATAAAATACAGAAAAATCAAATTAAGTGTTTTAAAAATAGCCTAATCAGACAACTTGGTACATATACGGATACTTTTAGGAAAGCAAAAACAAAAAAAGTAGGTATGCTTTGTTAAATAGTAGGCAATAAAAAACCCACTTCGCAATGAGTGGGCTTTTTAGAATCTGGCTCTTCCACCTGGGCTCGAACCAGGGACCTGCGGATTAACAGTCCGTCGCTCTACCGACTGAGCTATGGAAGAATAGATGGCTCTCCAACCTGGGTTCGAACCAGGGACCTGCGGATTAACAGTCCGTCGCTCTACCGACTGAGCTATTGGAGAATCTGATGCGCATTTTAGGGATGAAAGCTAAAGTGGTCAAGTAAAAATAAAAGATAAAGCGCTTAAATGTTTTTTTATTATCCAAAGATGTGTTTGTTGCTTATTTATTGATTCTTTTAAGCTTTTATCGTATTAAAAGTCATCAGAATACTTTGGTGATTATAGTTAAAAGTGTAATTGATGAAATGGTGAGTAAGGTTGCGTTAGATCGCTATTCTTGTTTTAGACATGCTGAGAGAAGTACGCACTGTCATTTTGTATGATCGCTATTTTGTTACATTGGGCAATAATTAGACGGCCAATTACAGTTTTTAAAATAAATAGAAGATTTTTTAATAATTTTTAGATAAAAAAATCGTCTAAGTACACAAGTGGCTTAGCTTCCTGTATAAGAACTAGGCAAAGTTTCATTGTTTTATGAAATGGTATTGAATATTTACAAAAGTAGTCTAAATTCAGTATTTTTATAAAATTTAAAAATTTATTTTTTAAACAAGGATTTATATGCTTCACCTTAGAAGAAAATTATTCCCTTTAACTCTTTTATCTATTTTATTAGTCGCATGTGGTGGAGGGGGAGGAGAAAGTAGTCCAACGTCATCAGAAACATCTGTACCGAAGCCTATTGAAGAAACTACTGTACTAAGTCCAGATTTGACGCATGGCTATTTTGAAATTGAAAATTCTGGCATTGCTAATCACTCAACCATCAAGTTTTCACCATTTCACACAGATAGTGTGATTGAAGCATCTGCTACAAACAATAATATGTGGGATTTAGAAATTCTTACACCAAGCAATGATTTGTCTGCCCATATTAATAATTTGGCGGGTCTTTATTTTTATCCTAATGACGATAAAGTTGGAGTTTTTAGCTATTCAGAGAATGATAACGGGTATCTGAGAGTTCAATGTCAAAATTCATGCAGCGATACATTTTCTTATAAAATTGAAAAGCAGAGTAATGGTAAAACTTACTTTATTATAGACGCAAATGGTTCTATAGCAGGACGTTTAAATAATATTGGCTTTGCATCTACAGCTAAAATTAAGGGCTCTGTTAAGTTTGAAGTAAATTCTGATTGGCCAGTGTGGAACACCAAACGATTTAATGAATATCATGCGGAATCAGACTTAGTTGTTAATGGTAAACCTGCAACAATAGAAAAATTTTTGGATTGGAAAACTAGTTCTGTTTTAAGTTTTACGACCGATAAAGAATACTATTTTAATTTTAATAATCCTGTGGATCTTGATCACGATAGATTTATCTTAACAGAGGGGAATTATTTCAGTAATGAGCAACCTAAAGATGTGCACATATATAAGGGATACTTCAATCGAGATTTTATATTAAATACAGATTATGAAAATGGTATAACGACCTTTAAATTCATCAATAACTTATTTACTAACCCTATTGAATATATTGCTTCTCCAGACTTAAAAGTATCTGGAGGTTTTGTGAAAAAAATTCCTTATGGTCAAGTCATTGCAGGAGATGAAGTTTTTAAAATTGATGAAACTGTTTCAGCAGTTGCATATGCAGAGAATGAAAGTAAATATTATCGTTTTATGAGTCGAGATAAGCAATCTGATCTAGAGTTCACAGTGAAATACGATACTATAACTAAAAATGTAAATGTAGCTTATCAAAGACCACAGAAGGGTCAATTAAATGTGAATATCTATCTGAAATGGAACTGTAAATTGACGAATAATCATTGTAGTGGTGTAACTGTCAATGATTCAGAGGGAACTATAGGATTTAAAAACGTGCAGTTAGATGATGGTCGTCTAATAAATGGCAAGTTTGGTCATTTAGGCGTAAATGATCTCTTAAGGTAATAATTGCGTAGTTATACTCTCAAAAATATAACTATGGTAATTCTCCTACAATTAATTTAATACATAGTATTTGAAAACACCTTAATTTTAATAAATTTCAGAATCTTGTGTTGGGAAAGGCCATACCTACGGATTTTAAATTTTTAAAATGTTTAACATGCAACATGTGTAATAAAAAATCCTTGTTGCATAACTTTATTTAATTTCACTTGAACTAAAACAAGAAAAAGTAGTGCTTATATATTTTTATAGATTTTAAAATTGTTAAGCCCATAAAAAATCACCCTAAAAGGGTGATTTTTTTGACTTTTGAATAAGTTTTAAAACTTATTTTTCAACGCCAGCAGCTTGACCTGCATATTTAGCGTTTGCATAGTCCCAGTTCACTAGGCTTTCTAAGAAAGTAGAGATGTATTTAGGACGAGCGTTACGGAAATCGATGTAGTAAGCGTGTTCCCAAACGTCGATAGTCAACACAGCAACTTTACCGTGAGCAAGTGGAGTGTCAGCATTTGAAGTTTTAAGGATAGAAAGGTTGCCGTTTACTTCGTCAGCAACTAACCAAGCCCAACCTGAACCGAACTGAGTTGCAGCAGCATTTGCAAATTCTTCAGCGAATTTTTCGTAAGAACCGAAAGCTTCGTCGATTTTAGCTGCTAAAGCGCCAGTAGCTTTACCGCCACCGTTTTTAGCCATACAGTTCCAGTAGAATGTGTGGTTCCATACTTGAGCTGCATTGTTGAAGATACCAGCTTTAGAAGCATCGCCTTTAACAGCAGTGATGATTTCTTCTAAAGTTTTGCCAGCAAGGTCAGTACCTTCAATTGCTTTGTTTAGGTTAACCACATAAGTATTGTGGTGTTTGTCGTGATGGTATTCTAAAGTTTCTTTGCTGATATGAGGAGCAAGATCTTCGTAACCGTAAGGTAACGCTGGTAAAGTAATCGTTGTCATGTTTTCAATTCCTTGCATTTTGCTGGGTTTTGACATTAAGTGCCGTTATTGTAATAGATTCTTGCAGTAAAATGCGCATTGCTTATAAATAACAATACAGAATAAAGCCTGAAAATATACGTATAAGGACTGAGCCAAAGACCAAGACGATTTAAATTAAATCGGGTTATTTAATTCGAAATAACTATACTCAATATTGAACTGTTCTGAAATAGCTTTCGCGAGTCGTTGTACACCATAACGCTCGGTTGCATGATGCCCACATGCATAATAATGCACGTTTAATTCTTGAGCCTCGTAAAAAGTACGTTCACTCACTTCACCTGAAATGTACGCATCACAATCTAATGCAGCCGCTTTACCGATAAAGTCCTGTGCGCCGCCTGTACAAAAACCAATTTTTTGAATAGATGGTTTATCTGCAGGCAGGTGAATGGCATCAAATCCTAATCTTTCAGAAACGAACTCTTTAAACGCTGCTGGAGTCATGGCTTGTTTTAAATAACCAACATTGCCAATAGGATTGCGTTCAGTAGGATCTAAAGCTTCAATATTTTCTAATTCGAGCAAATCTGCTATCGCTGCATTATTACCTAAAGTAGGGTGACTATCTAAAGGTAAGTGATAACCAACGAGTGAAATATCGTTTTTGATCAGGCTTTTGATGCGTTTGCCGCGCATACCTGTGATTGGGTAAGCTTCACCTTTCCAAAAATAACCATGGTGTACCAATAGCAAATCAGCTTTTTCTGCTATCGCGGCTTCAATCGCTGTTTGTGATGCGGTAACTGCACATAAAATTTTATGCACTTCTGCTGAGCCTTCAATTTGCAAGCCGTTGGGAGCATAGTCCTTAAATTCATGTGCTTTGAGTGTGCTGTCACACCACTGAATAATTTCACTTAACTGAGCCATATATTGTCCAAAATCTCAAAGAGATGAATCAAAATTTACGATTGTTTAAATTGTAACTAAAGAATCACAAATCTCTGTATTTATTTTTAATTTTGTTGAAAAGATTACATTACAATACGATATAAATTATTTAGCCATCAATGAATTATAAAATTTAGAGGATATAGACGTGCGTCGGACCTTTACATGGTTACCTTGGGTATTATTAATACTTGTGATCATCGGTTTCTTTACATGGCAACAGGTTCAAAAACCTAAAGCACCCATTGCCCCAGATGGGGTTAAAATGCCTGCAGAAAAGGTTGAGCCCCTCATCGATACGTCGCGTACAGGCGGTGTAGTTTCGTATAGTGCTGCGGTAAAAGTTGCTGCTCCAGCGGTTGTCAATATTTTCACTACGCAAAAAGTGAAACAATTGGATCATCCTTTATTAAATGATCCTGTTTACCGTGAGTTTTTTGGTAATCAACTTCCAGATCAAACCAATCAAAACGAAAATAGTTTAGGTTCAGGTGTGATTGTTCGTCCAGATGGCTATATTTTGACGAATAACCACGTGATCGCACAGGCCGATCAGATCGTTGTGGCTTTACATGATGGTCGTCGTGCTGAAGCGAAAGTTGTGGGTACAGACCCAGATACAGACCTAGCTGTGATTAAGATTGAAATGAGTCAATTACCGGTTTTGCCATTTAAGCTAAGTGGCAATGAAGTCGGTGATGTCGTCCTAGCGATTGGTAACCCTTTTGGCGTGGGTCAGACGGTTACGCAAGGGATTATCTCAGCTACAGGTCGTTCAGATTTGGGAATCAACACTTACGAAGACTTTATTCAAACAGATGCTGCGATCAACCCCGGCAACTCTGGTGGTGCTTTAATTGATGTTGCAGGGAACTTAATTGGTGTAAATACCGCGATCTTCTCGCAGTCAGGTGGCTCTTTGGGGATTGGTTTTGCCATTCCTGCAAAAGTATGTCAACAAGTGCTGAACGCTATTTTAAAAGATGGGCGAGTGGTTCGTGGTTGGTTAGGTATTAGTTTACTTCCAATTAAACAAGAAAATATTTTAGATCCACGTGTGAATGGTGTGATTGTCGCAGATGTCATTCGTAATGGACCTGCAGCACAGGCAGGTTTAAAACGTGGTGATAAAATCGTGAAAGTGAATAATGAGCTGATTACCTCGACCTCACATTTAATCAATTACGTTGCACAACAAGCGCCATTGAGCACTATGCAAATTGAGATTGAGCGAGACGGAAAGGCGATGACATTGCCGGTACAAGTGGGAGAGCGTAAACTGCAAACTCAAAACAGTGACTCGCAATATATTCCATTACCCCGCTAGCATAGAAAATCCCTCTTCATGAGGGATTTTTTTTGAGTTCCTTTTTTTGTATATCGCTTTGAAGAGCTTCGTTTGCGCCAAACAATGCGCTTTGAAATTGAAATATCAATTACAAAAATGCATTGCACGCTTTGCTGAATTTGGCTTAATTTATAAGCAATAATAATCAGATAAGCGTATAAGAATATGAGCTTTTTACCCGCTGAACATGCCAAAGTTTTATCCAGTCAAGCCAATTTAGATATCGCCTTATATAAGACACGTTTGGCTTTGCTGATTGAGGAAAATGCCAAACAGGGGAATACCGCCGTATTTACGGTTTTACCCAAGCATTTAGCTTTAGAAGAGATTCGAAGTTTATCTGCTGAGCTTACAGAATTGGGATATCAAGTTCGATTTGAAGTGAATGAATTCTTCTATAATTTTAATGTCTACTGGATTTGATTCGGGATTCACTGCATTTAAGGTCCTAAGTTAAAAACAAGATGAAACCCTTTAGAAAACCACGCTAAGCGTAGTTTTCTAAAACTGTTTTATAACGCAGTAACTTATTTAGATTTTTGATAGTCATTAATGACTTCAAGTGCCGCACGAAAGGCTTCTTGAGTCGCCGGTGCGCCACAATATGGCAAACTATGAAGTAACACTTCCTGAATTTCTTCTACAGTCGCCCCATTATTTAAAGCACCTCGGACATGACCCTTGAGTTCTGTTGGACTTTTTTGTGCAGTTAAAAATGCAATGGTAATCAGTGAGCGATATTTACGGGGTAAAACGCCTTCACGCTGCCAAGTTGAACCCCATGCATGCTCATTAATCCAATCTTGCAAAGGTTGAGTAAATGGCACGGTATTGTCTTGAGCACGTTTAACGAAACTTTCACCCATAACTTCAGTACGAACTTTTAAGCCATTTTCATAATCTTGTTGTGACATGTAGCAAACCCTCTGTGATGTAATTTTGCAGTACAGCCTATACCTTTGACTCTGCGATACCATTGGCTGATGGTCGTATAAAAAAGCCATCCCATTGTTTAAGAATGGAATGGCTTTTATTTTGAGAAAAATAAAGCTTAAAAGCGATGCAGAAGCTGATTAATAACGTAGAAATGCTTCTGGTTCATCATCGGTGTGTTGTTGCTTTTTCACTTCTGGTGCAATGGTTAAATGTGGATTGGATAGCTCAAGTTCGTGGATGAGTTGCATATCGAAAACATCTGTGAGCATACTGTCATAGCGTTGAATGTTGTAAGTGCTGAGCTGTTCAGCTTCGGAGGCAGTAATGACTTTTTGTGCAATTGCATCGGCTATATGTGCTTCAAAAGTTAAACCTTTAAATTGGCCTTTAGATTCAGCTTTTTTAAATTGGTTCCACAGCGGTTCAATTTTCAACAATTGTAAAAAGGCATTTTCCATACGACCAGAAACTTCATCTGCTGCAGTGCTGTAATACACGTGCTTTTTCAGTTCTTGGCGGAAAGTATTGTCTAGCATCATTTGAGTGGCAACTTCACGTTTTAAACGGTCTGTCGGTTTAGCAACAACTCGTCCAAACGGAAAGCAGATGATTTTTACTACGCTTGCTGCTAGTCGCATTGGGAAGTTATCAAATAAGCCATGGAAAGCTTCTTCAACATTGTACAAAGCTTTATCTAATGCAAGTTGCGCATGTAATTGTTCAGCTTCGCTTCTTTGACCTTGTTCATAATATTTAAGAATAGCCGTTGCTATAAATAAATAAGAGTGAATGTCCGCCAAACGTCCCGAAAGCATTTCTTTACGTTTAATATCGCCGGCTAAAAGGCCAAGACACATATCTGCAGTCAGCGCGAAATCGGCACTGAATCGATTAATTTTTTTATAGTAGGGGCGACTAAATTCATCTGCTGAAGCAGGTGAGTCTGATGGGCCACCAGTGAACGCATAAGCAAAGGCACGTGCAGTTCGGTTAAAAGTATAGCCCAAGTGCTTAAAGAGCATTTCGTTGAATGTATTGAGTGCAGTGTTTTTATCTTCGGCTTGAAGTAATTGTAGCTCTTCAAATAAATATGGATGACAACGCATGGAGCCTTGTCCAAAAATCATCAGAGAGCGACTTAAAATATTGGCGCCTTCGACGGTAATTGATACGGGAATGGCCTGATAATTCAAAGCTAAAAAATTACGAGGTCCCATTTGCACGGCACGTCCACCGACGATGTCCATGCCATGATTGACTACTTTACGCATGGTTTCAGTGGCATAGTATTTGGCCATTGCAGTCATTACAGCAGGTTTGCCGCCTTGGTTTAAACCACAAGTCACCAAATAGCGGAATGCTTCAAGCATATAAGCATCTGATGCGATATCACTCGAAGCTTCTTGTACACCTTCAAAATTACCCACGGAAATTTTAAACTGCTGACGAACTTTGGCAAATGCACCGACATTTAGATATGCCATTTCACCGGCTGCCGTTGACAATGCAGGGAGTGAAATACCACGACCAACCGCTAAGCATTCCATTAGCATACGCCAGCCTTTGCCTGCATTTTCAATCCCACCAATGATCCAGTCTAAGGGAATAAAGACATCTTTACCTTCAACTGTCCCATTCATAAATGGTGAGCCTGGATTATGACGAGGGCCTGTAATGACACCGTCATGACTCGCCGGTAGCAGCGCGCAGGTGATACCATATTCCGTTTTATTTTTATCTCCCAATAAGCCATCTGGATCGTATAACTTAAATGCAAGACCAATGACGGTGGCAATTGGTGCAAGAGTAATCCAGCGTTTGGAGAAGTTCATGTTTAAGCCGAGCACTTGTTGTCCCTCAAAGGTGCCATAACAGACAACACCTGTATCTGGAATAGCACCTGCATCCGAACCGGCTTCAGGACTGGTAAGTCCAAAACATGGAATTTCTTCACCTTTTGCAAGGCCAGGGAGGTATCTGTCTTTTTGTGCTTCGGTACCATAGTGTAGAAGTAATTCCCCCGGTCCAAGCGAGTTGGGCACCATACAACTGACTGCGGCAGTGAGTGATCGGGATGCAATCTTGCTCATGACACGGCTTTGTGCAAATGAACTAAATTCACGTCCTCCATACGATTTTGGAATCACCAGTCCTAAGAAGCCATTATCTTTAATAAATTGCCAAGCTTCTGGTGGGAGGTCTTTATGTTTATGGTGAATATCCCATTCGTTGAGCATGGCACAAAGTTGTTCGACTTCATTATCAATGAAGGATTGTTCTTCAGCGCTGAGCTGAGGGTAGGGATAAGCCTCAAATTTTTTCCAATCAGGAGCGCCCATAAATAGCTCTTTTTCCCACCAACTTGTTCCTGCATCCAACGCTTCACGTTCCGTAGTACTCATACTCGGCATTGCATTTGCTAAGGTTTTATAGGCAGGTTTGGTGAGCAGATTGAGCCGCAGTGGGTCAATCAACACAACTAAACTCAAAGCAATAAGAGGGATGCCAAGTATTAATGACCATGGGGTTAAAAAGGCGAGTGCAATTGAAACAAATATCAGTGTTATTGCGCCTACAGCTCGTGAAAGTTCAAAGAAAAAAACGGCCCAAAGAGCAAAAATAAAGAGTACTGCACTGAGTATAAATAGCATTTGTTATGGCTCCAGTGACAAGGGCCAGAGCGTTATGCGTTTAAAACAGCCTACATGCGTTTAAAAATGATCTCATCTTTTGTCTTTCTGATTTTAAAGTGCATGAGACTGTCAAAATGGCATCACTCGGCTGGTGAGTATGATTGGACAATTGCGCGAATATAATGAAAGCGCAAATAAATTGTTATCAATAGGTTGATTAATAAATAATCACAACACAATCCCTATCGGGCAAAGAAATGTCACATTACGTAAACTTGGATGATTCGATATATTGGGTTGAACATTGCATACAGGTGTAAGGAACGCACTATTTTCGAAAAATCTTATATTGGTAAACGAATTGGGCTGAGTGTGAAAGTCACAAAAAAGCCCTCAATCAATGAGGGCTTTTAATTTGCGATGTTTTAAATCTTTGCGTGATTAGGCTTCAATCGTTTGAACTGCAATTTTCTTTGCAGGATCAGTTTTACGACGTACCGCAGGCACTGGCTCACCATAGTATTGACGGTCAGCAAAGTAGCTTGAACGGACCATTGGTGCAGCCCAAATGTTTTTGAAACCAAGCTTTTGACCATGTGCAGTGTAACGCTCAAATTCTTCTGGGCTTACAAAACGGTCAATAGGGGCATGTTCTTTAGAGGGCTGTAAGTACTGACCAATGGTGACATAGTCAACATCGTGTGCTTTTAAGTCGTCTAATAGCGCAATGACTTCTTCTTCAGTTTCACCAATACCGACCATCAAACCACATTTGGTAGGGACATCTGGGCAGTATTCTTTAAACATTTTTAATAAGTTTAGAGAGTGTTGGTAGTCAGAACCTGGACGCATTGCTTTATACAAACGTGGCACAGTTTCAATGTTGTGGTTAAACACATCAGGTGGGCACTCCGTCATGATACGAAGGGCAACATCCATACGACCACGGAAGTCAGGGACTAAAATTTCCAAAAGTGTTTTTGGACTCAAGTCACGAGCTTCTTTAATACAGTCAACAAAGTGCTGCGCACCGCCATCAACTAGGTCATCACGGTCGACAGAAGTAATTACGGCATATTTCAAACCAAGATTGGCAATGGTTTCTGCCATGTGACGTGGTTCATCTGGGTCAAGAGCATTGGGACGACCATGTGCAACGTCGCAGAATGGGCAACGACGAGTACAGATATCGCCCATAATCATAAAGGTTGCAGTACCGCCACCGAAACATTCAGGTAAGTTCGGGCAAGCCGCTTCTTCACACACGGTATGTAATTTTTGTGCGCGCAAAGTTGTTTTAATACGTTGAACTTCATCAGGGGCAGCCATTTTGACCCGAATCCAGTCAGGCTTACGAGGCGTTTCAACCGTTGGCACGACCTTCACAGGTATGCGAGCGACTTTTTCTGCGCCACGAAGTTTTACACCCTGTACAGGTTTACGGTTCTCAGACATATTCAACTTTTCCACTGTTTTTGACAAGGAGATATTCAAAAAATTAGCTCGATCATTATAGCGGACTTGAGCTTAAATAGGGGGAAAACGATATTCATATAATAAATGTGGTTATCACATAATATATGTGAGCTAAATATCCAAAAAAGTTAGGATATACGTCATAATACAGCCTAGATTAAAGAATATTTGTAAAGGAGCGTTGAATGCCACGTAAGAAAGAGGTCGTTAGTGGAACTTTCGTGAAATACGATGCGGTAGTTCTGGGTTCTGGCCCTGCGGGTGAAGGCGCTGCAATGAAACTTGCTAAATCAGGTAAGCGAGTTGCAATTGTAGATATGCGTGAACAGCTTGGTGGTAACTGTACCCATGTAGGAACAATTCCAAGTAAAGCATTGCGTCAGACCGTTTCAAGCATTTTACGTTACCAACGTGACCCTATGTTCCAAAAAGTCGGTGAATGGAAACAGTTCACGATGAAACAGGTGTTACGTAATGCGCATAAAGTGATTCAACAACAAGTTGAAACGCATTCACGTTTTTATGACCGTAATAAAATTGATATTTTCCACGGCCGTGCGTATATCCAAGATCAAAACACTGTTTTGATTTTTAGCAATGAAGGTATGACGGAAACTTTAGTATTCCAGCAATTAGTGATTGCGACAGGTTCACGTCCTTACCGTCCAGCTGCTTTAGACTTTAATCATCCTCGCGTATTTGATTCAGACAAAATTTTGGATCTGGATTATTCAATCCAAAAAATCATCATTTATGGTGCAGGTGTGATTGGTTGTGAATATGCGTCTATCTTTATTGGTCTAGATCACAAAGTAGACTTGATCAATACACAACACAAATTACTCAGCTACTTAGACGATGAAATTTCAGATGCATTGTCATATCGTTTACGTGAGCAGGGTGTACTGATTCGCCATAACGAACAGATTGATCATCTTGAAACACATGATGATCATGTCGTTCTTCACTTGCAAAGTGGTAAGAAAATTAAAGCCGACGCGATTTTGTGGTGTAACGGCCGTTCTGGTAATACAGATGGTTTAGGCCTAGAAAATGTAGGTATCAAACCAAACAGCCGTGGTCAATTAACCGTGAATGATCAATATCAAACTGAAGTAGAGAATATCTTTGCTGCGGGTGATGTAATCGGTTGGCCTTCACTTGCATCTGCTGCGTATGACCAAGGTCGTTGTGCCGGTTCTAACATGAGCGGTGAAGAAGGAATTGCACCTGTAACGGATATTCCTACAGGTATTTATACAATTCCTGAAATTTCTTCGATTGGTAAAACTGAACAACAGTTAACTGAAGAAAAAATTCCGTATGAAGTGGGTCAGGCATCGTTCCGTCATTTGGCACGTGCGCAAATTACGGGTGATACCGTAGGCGAGCTTAAAATCTTGTTCCATCGTGATACTTTAGAAATTTTAGGCGTTCATTGCTTCGGTAATAATGCTGCGGAAATTATTCACATTGGTCAGGCCGTGATGAACAGCCCGAACAATACGATTAAATATTTCGTAGAAACCACATTTAACTATCCGACTATGGCGGAAGCGTACCGTGTTGCAACATTGAATGGTATGAACCGTTTATTCTAAGGTTAAATTGAACTTAGAATGTACAATGAAAGACCCGTAAGTTTCGGCTTGCGGGTTTTTTTATAGTTAGGATAAAGTGTATGCAAAATATACATTCAATCCACTTATAATCATCAGCATTTCCAACTCATTTTAGGTAGCTTATGACGATCCGTTCAGTGACCATTCAAGGTTTTCGATCTATTCATCATATGAATCTGACCTTATCGCGTCTGAATATTGTCAGTGGTCCGAATGGTTGTGGTAAATCCAATCTATATCAAGCTGTACGTCTCCTGCATGAAGCTGCAAATGGCCAATTATCCCAAGCTATTGCAAATGAGGGCGGGATTCAAAAAATCATGTGGGCAGGTGGTCACCGTGCGGGTGATCGATCGAAAGACCCTAAGCGCATGAAGCTTGCAGTGGAGATGGAGCATTATGAATATCAACTTGAAATAGGTTTTCCTGAACCGCTCATCACCTTGTTTGCACTCGATCCTTTGGTCAAAGTAGAAGGAATTTGGTTAAGCGGCTATCAACGTCGAAAAATGAGTGAGTTGTTGGAAAGAACCAACCAAGCGGCATTTCTTAAAAATGTTGATGAAGAACGGATTGCTTATCCGATGGCATTAACACCAGAAGAGTCGGTGTTTGGACAATTGTCCGATCCACACTTATATCCCGAAGTTTCACAAGTGCGTGAGACCATGAAAAACTGGCGCTTTTATCATGAGTTTTCAGTCAGTGGAAATTCACCGATCCGTGTCCCACAGGTGGGCATTCGTTCGCCAGTTTTAGCGCATGATGGTACAAATTTAGCCGCAGCTTTTGAAACCTTGCGTGAGCGGGGCAACAGTGAAACCTTGTTTGAAGTACTAGAAAAAGCCTTTCCGCAGACCCAATTTTATGTGCAGGAAATGGGAGGGCGCTTTCAAATGATGATGCAAAAGCAAGGGATCTTAAGACCTTTAGAAAGTGCAGAATTTTCAGATGGGACGTTACGATTTTTGTGTTTAGCCGTAGCTTTACTGAGTCCTAGACCCCCAAATTTCATGGCACTGAATGAGCCTGAAAATAGCTTACATCCCGATTTATTACCTGCCTTGGCGATGCTGATTGCCGAAGCAAGCCGCTATACACAGCTTTGGTTGACCACACATTCCAATGAGCTGGTTGAAATGATCAAACAGTATAGTGATGTGCAGCATTATCAACTGGATCAGGTCGAGGGGAAAACTGTGGTCAAGGGCGCAAGCTTAATCGATGAGGATTAGATTATTCCTTTAGCTATAGTTTTTTTGCTTTCGTTTAAAAAGGCAGAAAAGTTAAAAAAGCATAATAGCCGATAAAACTGCTTATTAAGCTGAACCAGATTGGCAGCTTGCTGCGAAGTAAAGCAATAACGACGGCAACAAATATAAAGTCCGTCCATTGAATGATGTATTTCTGGCTCATTTGAAATAGTAGACACAGTAAGAGACCGACGACAGCCGCATTGATTATTTTTAAGGTGCCAAAAAGCATCGGGTATTTCATCAACTTATTCCAAAACGGTAATAAGCCAAACAGTAATAAAAATGATGGTAAAAATATCGCCACAGTCGCGAGTGAGGCATTCAATATTGGCACATCGGTCATGGGTAAAAGTGTGCCGAGATAGGTGGCGAAACTAAACAAGGGCCCCGGCATGAGTTGTGCAAGGGCATAGCCTAAGTCAAAATTTTCATTACTGATCAGTCCTGTAGAGACAAAGTCCTGATGTAAAAATGGCAAAATAATATGTCCACCACCAAAGACGAGGGATGCTGTGCGGTAGAAGCTTTCTAAGCTGAAAGACAATATATTGCTATGTTGTATATCGAAGAATGGCAGAACGAAAAAAGGGCTGATAAAGGCGAGAAGCCATAGCCAAGAGGTGCGAGTATTTTCATATGCATTCTGGCTAAAATTGTCATGTTTGGGTGGAACTGTTTCGGTGATATTTGGCTTTTGGCTGCGTAATTGATTTGACGATAAAACTAAACCGATAATTGCAGCAGTTAAAATCACCAAAACTTGATTTAGAGAAAATTGAAAGAAATAAATAAAAAATGCAGCTAAAAGCATGACTAGATACTGAAATTTTGTTTTACAGAAGCTTCGCATCATTTGCCAAAATGCCCATGTAACCACAGCAAGGACAATCAACTGAATAACATGAAAGAACTGTGTTGAGAGTTGATCGCTAAGTTTTAAGCTTAAAATCGCCGCGGCACACATCAGCAGGGCGGATGGTAAAGTAAAGCCTAACCACGCCAAACAAGCACCTTGATAGCGGTTGAGTTGAAATCCAATCGCCATGCCGAGCTGGCTACTGGTTGGGCCTGGAAGGACTTGAGTCAAGGCAAGCAAATGCGCATATTCATGCTCCGTTATCCATTTTTCTTGTTTCACAAAATATTGAAAAAACAACACTAAATGCGCAGCAGGTCCACCAAATGCAATACACCCTAATCTTAAAAAGGTGAGAAAGATGACAAGGTTTCGTTGTGGTATGGACTGGCTCATGCGTTACCAATATTAAAAATCGAAATAAGGTTATGAATTTCTAAAGGATAAAATCTTGAATGTTAAAAGATTTTAAAGGTCGATTATTGCAGGAGCATGTAAGTCCTGCTTCAAAATTATTCTGAAGCGCTTAGCAGGGAAAAAGATAATTGGACGAAGTGACATAGTGCTGTCCCACATGCACATGGCATCAGTTTTCGCCGCTGATTAGCATCAGCACATACACATAAAAAATTTGTCTAAAAATGACTACTCCAAAATCAGACACATTAGCAGAAATTTTGAGCGCTTTATTAAAGTGGTTGATGAGTGGCATTGCATCGTTACTTTCAATCATGGCATTTGCAGATGATCAGCTACCTGCTTCACAACCATTAGCAAGTTATGCAGATCAAAACAGTTGGCAGGACATTCAGCACTATCTACCCAAAGAATACCATTTAGATGAAATTCAACGACCTAAAGAAGAGTGGTGGAATTGGCAGGGGCATACTGTTCACTTAGATACTTATCGAAATCCACAAGCAAAAGTGAGGGTCATTCTGTTTCATGGTGTGGGAACAAATGGTCGACAAATGTCGATGATTTTGGGTCAGCCTTTGGCACAGCGTGGCTATGAAACTATCGCTATTGACATGCCCGGTTATGGCCTAACTCAAGTCAAAAAAGGCTCTAAAACTCGTTATGATGATTGGGTTCAAGCAGGCAATGACCTCATTGAAGCTGAGCTACAAAAAGATCATCGTCCTATCGTTTTGTATGGGCTCAGTGCTGGTGGTATGTTGACCTATCACGTGGCGGCAAAGAATAAAAAGGTCAAAGGCATCGTCGGGATGACCTTTTTAGACACTTCAAATCAAACCGTGCGTGATCAAGTCTCTTTAAATAAATTTATGAGCCGCGTGGGCAGTCCAATGGCTCATGTGACAGCACATACACCATTATCAGCATTGCCAATGCCGATGCGTTGGGTAAGTAAAATGCACCGTTTGGTGAATAATGAGGCGGCATTGCAGGTCTTTATAAAAGATAAAACGTCAGCTGGGAATACTGTATCGGTTAAATTTCTAGATTCGTATTTATATTATAAAAATGATACGCCACCGGAGCAGTTTAATGTCTGCCCAATTCTACTGACGCAGCCTGAACAAGACCGCTGGACACCTTTGGCTTTAAGCCAGCCATTTTTAACACGGATTCATCAAGTTCCAGTCGATGTCGTCATGTTAAAAAACGCAGGACATTATCCTTTGGAACAACCGGGACTTGAGCAAATGGTCAATGCAATCGATGCGTTTTATCAAAAAGTCACGCAATAATCTGTTGAAAGCGTGATGCGTAATTCATACCAACATAGATATAAAAAACCGCTAGAAGGCGGTTTTTTTATTGGGACTTTATCGTGGAAATATTTAAGCAAAATGACCATGTTGAAAATCATAAAATGCCTGACGTATTTCATCTTCAGTATTCATTACGAATGGTCCATGTGCCGCAATAGGTTCATTTAAAGCTTCGCCACTTAAAATAAGCAGTTTGGTTGCTTCAAAAGATTTAAGTTTCAAGGACGATACTTGGTCACTGACATATAAAGTCTGTTTCGCATCAAAGCGTTGACCTTCAATTTCGATCGCGCCACTTAATACAAAAATCATGTTATTCCACTGTGGGTTGAATGAAAATTCCTGTTCAGCATTTGCATTCAAGCGCACATCCAATACATTCATCGGGCTAAAGGTTTCAGCGGCGCCCAATGTATCTTCAAATTGGCCAGCAATGACGCGTACCACGCCAGCATTTTGTGCAAGCTTTACTTCAGCAATATTGGCTGTTGTCAGTTCTTGATAGCGAGGTTCAGTCATTTGGGCATGACGAGGTAAATTGACCCAAAGTTGTACCATGTCTAAATTTCCGCCTGTTTTGGCAAAATCTTTAGAATGATGTTCTTCATGCATAATGCCTCGACCCGCAGTCATCCATTGCACTTCGTCTTTGGCAATACTGCCGTGATTTCCTTTAGAGTCAAAATGCTCCAATTCACCTTCATAAACAATGGTCACTGTTTCAAAGCCACGGTGTGGATGTGACCCAACACCACGTTGATGATGACTTGGAGAGAAATGATATTGGCCGGTATAGCCCATAACGAGGAATGGACTGGTTTGATTGCCCATTTCTTGCATAGGGAGCATAGAGTTTGTTGGGAAGCCATCGCCCACCCAAGTCCTACGATCACTATGATAAACACGTTTGATTGAATTCATAATTCAGCCCTCAATATATTGCTTCTGAGATCTATTATTGAGGTATAGTGAGGGAATGACAGGGCGAAAAACT
The DNA here is from genome assembly GCF_013418655.1 of Acinetobacter sp. YH12128. Lineage (NCBI taxonomy): Bacteria > Pseudomonadati > Pseudomonadota > Gammaproteobacteria > Moraxellales > Moraxellaceae > Acinetobacter > Acinetobacter sp. YH12128. The sequence goes on from NZ_VPBO01000024.1 coordinate 47,048, forward strand.
CAACAGATTATTCTAAAAATGAAATAATGATGCAAAATTTAAATGACTATTACTACTTCGTGCAAGTGGTAAAATACCAAGGTTATACCAAAGCCAGTGAAGCATTGGGTATTACAAAATCTAAGCTATCACGCCGTATTACAGAGTTAGAGACCCGTTTGGGTGTACGTCTGATTCAGCGTAATACGCGAAAATTTACTGTGACTGAAATAGGACAACAGTTCTATTTACACTGCTTAAAAATTTTAGAGGAAGTCAGCGAAACGGAAAACTTTGTGCTCAGTACGTTGAACGATCAACTCTGTGGCCAAATTAAAATCTCTTGTCCTGTGGCTTTGGTGGAAATGCCTGTTGCAAAAATGGTCACCGATTTTATGCAGCAATATCCAGACATCAGTGTGCATCTGATGGCGACCAATCATCGGGTTGATGTCATCGAGGAAGGTGTAGATTTAGCTATTCGTGTGCGCAATATGCCTTTAATGGATAGTGATTTGATCGTTCGAGATTTAGATGCTTGGGATCATGTTTTGGTGGCATCGCCACAACTTTTCTTTGAGCGTGAAATGCCACAGCAATTGGCTGAGATTCAAAATTTTCCGTGTATTGGATTTGACCGGCCTAAACATTTTTGGGATTTCCGACATCGTGAAAAAAGTGAAACCCAACAAATTGAATTTCATCCACGCTTAAGAACCGACAGTTTTAGTGCGATGATTTCTGCTGCTATTTCTGGCGTGGGAATCGCTTCTTTGCCCAAAGTGTTTGTACGTGATGCTTTAAAAAGTGGTGAGTTAATTGAGCTATTTCCTGAATGGCAATTGCCGCAAGGGGTCATCCATGTTGCATACGCGACACGACAAGGCATGCTGCCGGGTGTGCGTGCGATGTTAGACCATTTGATTTCAGGTTTTAAGGCCTTAGATATAGATCATCCGTAATTTGAGCAGTGTTCTTATTGTTTTCATATTCTAATTATTTTGGGTTATTGCTCAAACACGGATTTTGCTGTTTTATTTATTTTTTATTGTTGGTATGACATTCAACATTAGTATGGTCGTCCTCCAGCTAGGCTAATTCGCTTTAATAAGCGGCGTTGGTCTGAAGGGAAAGGGCGGCGTGAGTGTAAAGTGGTTTGGTTATCCCAAAATACAATGTCACCTTCTTCCCATTGATGTTCATATCGAAACTCAGGTTTCAATAAATGTTCACGTAAGGATGCAATCAATTCACTGCCTGACTGATCATCGTAGTGAACCAATTCCACTTCAGATCGTTCATTTAACCACAGACCTTTACGGCCACTTTCTGGATGGGTACGTACAAGCGGATGTGGATAGGCATGTCCAACAATCGGTTGGTCTTTGAAACGGTAAAGCGGTGTAGCGCCATATCCCGTTGTGCCTTTATTATTTTTGGCACGGACAAATGGGTTGTATGTAATGAGTTGAAGTTGGTCTAAATGTTTTTGTGTCGCTTCATCTAAAGCTTCATAGGCTTTAATGGTGTTATACCATGAGGTTTGTCCACCGTCTTGTGGCAGTTCAATGGCATAGAGTAATGAACCAAAAGATGGCAGCGGAGTCCACTGATGGTCTGCATGCGCAGCCAATTCACCATGTCCAGTATAGTCACCTTTGCCGACTGCATTTGAAACAGGTACGACGTCTGGTGGTGTACCGGTATCATCTTGTGACGCTAGCACAGGAATATCTGCACCAGGACGGAAAATTGAACCGAAGTAGCTTGCAAACGCGAGATACTGTAAATCATCTAGACTTTGATGTTTGAAAATTAAAATCAAGTGTTCTGCCAACGCTTGTTTTAAACGGTAGATGGTTTCCCCAGACTGTGCTTTACGCGCATCTAAACCATAAACCACAGCCCCCAAAGCTTGGTCATGTTGCGCTTCAATACGAATTTCATTGCCATCTTGAAATTGTTCTGCTTGATGCCAACGTGGAGCATCATGAATGGCTTGTGAAAGTTGAGTTAATGCGGTCATTTCATAAGTTCTCAAATTGTTCTTTATTGAGACTTAATCTATGAAAGAAAGTGCAGGTTGGAAAATTAAAAAATAAGCTAAGTTTATGAAAAAACTTATTATTAATACTAATATGCTGAAAATGCAGCTTTTATTGAATCGTGTAGAAAATAGCTAAAAAACTGCTGTTGTAGTGTTGATAAAACAGCAGTTTGAATTGGAATTAAGGCTTCTATGCGTCTTTAATGTGCACAAAACGCTTGGTTAAAGTATTCGAATAATTCAGGCGTTTGGCTCCATAAGCCGATGGACAATGCCAACAAGGCCAGAATACTGATGCCAATACTGAGTCGGAACCATAATGTTGAATTAGTCATGAATGACACTTTCCTCATTAACCATGAAATGTACCAATACTCCAAAAATACTCAGGACAATCGAAAAAATCCAAATGGCATTATAGTTACCGGTTATATCGTGGTTCACACCACCCAACCAACCACCAAAAAATGAACCGACTTGATGAGTAAAGAATACGATACCACTTAGCATACTGAGATATTTAACGCCAAACATATTGGCTACAATACCGTTGGTGAGCGGTACGGTAGAAAGCCATAGTAGACCCATAATGACGCCAAATGCATAGATTGTCCATGTGCTTAAAGGCAGCAAAAGAAAGGCAATAATGGCAATGCCACGTAAACCATACAGTCCCATTAACAGCTTTGGTTTGGAATATTTGCCACCGAGCCAACCTGCTGTGTAGGTGCCGACAATATTAAACAGTCCAACGAGCGCTAGGAAAATCGTGCCTGTAGTGGCATTAAAGCCATGATCGATTAAATATCCCGGAAGATGGATGCCAATAAACACCACTTGGAAGCCACAGACAAAGAAACCGAGTGCTAGAAACCAAAAGGGTTTATGCTCCCAAGCCAATTGCAAAATTTGTTTAAAAGTCAGAGAGGCTTCATGCGTATTGGTTGCATTTGGTGCAACATACATTGGTGCTTTTAGCATCCAAGCTAAAGGAATAATAAGTGCAATTAAAATGGCGCTGACCACCAAAGCTGAAGACCAACCAAATTTTTGCAGTAACAGTAACGTAGAGGGCAGCATAATGAACTGACCAAAAGAACCTGCGGCACTGGCAATACCCATGGCTAAACTACGTTTGTCTGGATGCGCTGCACGACCTACGGCAGAAAGTAATACTGGAAATGAAGTGGCTGAGAGAGCCAAACCCAGGATTAAACCTGCGCTTAAATTAAGCAGTAAACCGGTAGAGCTGACGGCCATGAGTAATAGTCCGAGGGCATATAATGCACCACCGACGGCGACCACGATCTTACTGCCATATTTATCTGCAAAAGCCCCAGTAATCGGCTGCACAGCACCCCAAATTAAGTTTTGCATGGCAATGGCAAGGCTAAATACGTTATGTCCCCAACCAAATTCATCACTCATCGGCACGAGATAGAGGCCAAATGCATGACGAACCCCTAAAGACAATGCCAAAATAATAGCACTGCCAATGAGCATGTAAATCAGGGGCTTTGAGAAACGAGTATCAGACATACAGCAGGCTACATTCTTTAAATTTAATCCAATGGTATTCGAATAAACGCAGAGTTGCGATTAAATTTAATTCACCAAACAATAAATTTTTTTTATAGGTAACTATGGATGAATAAAGGAAATTGACACAGCGGAAATTCAAAAGTGTCTAAAAGAGTTAGAAAAGGTATCTCAGAATAAAAGACCATATAAAAGCCAATAAAAAAGACGACCGTAGTCGTCTTTTATATATGTTATTTATTAGAAACGCATACCGATACCTGCATACGCAAGAATTGGATTTACTTCAATATCAGCTTTAGATTTGATCAGTTCACCATGTGTGGCATCTGTAACGGTAATGGTGGTTTCATTTTGTAGGTGTGCATAGCTAACAGAACCTACAGCAAACCATTTGTCATTGAAGTCATAAGTAAAACCAGCTGTCACAACAGGAGCAAAAGCATCAGAAGCTTCTAACTCAACTTTTGGCTTAGCTTTACTTGGTTTTCCTTCTAAAGAAGCGCCTGCATTACCTTCTTTAATGTTGGCAATCATGTGACCTGCGGCAATTAAATCTTTCTCAATTTGTGGATTCATTTCCAACTCATTGAAGTAAGCATACATCACGCCTAGACCCACATAGGGACGGAATTTATTGACGCCAGTTTTACCGAAGTGATATTGGATTTCAGCAGCCGGAGTCCATGCACGTGCAGAAGCTGCTGCACCATGTGCGCCTAAGTCGGTAATGAAAATATCATTTTCAAGTTCAAGATTTCCCAGTGCACCGCCGAGTGGTTTTGCAATGGCAGAAAATGGTGCATAAATTTTCCCTGAGCCTTGTAAATCAACTTTTGGCGGAATACCCGCTTTCATTTCTAGTGATACATTGTCAGTGAAGAAATAGTTGGTCATGATCCCAAGCGTGGTGACGTCGTCTGCTTCAAGACCTGTCCCTGGATTGTCCCATTGTTCAAGTCCTGAAATAGTGGCTTTACCACTCATTTCAGCAGGAACAGTGTCCAAAGTATTTAGCGCAACTTCTAGTAGGGGCGGAACTTTGTACCCTTCTCGAATATTGTCTTTTACTGTTTGTGATTTAACTTCGCCAACATCTGCCTCATAGCCTTCATTGATGGCAGTATTTACACGGAATGGCTGTGCTTTACCTTGTGGCATAACATGTAGAGCACCAACAGAGACAGAAAAACGTTTGAAGCCATCGCCATCTTTTAAACTAAAATATGGTGAGTCTGCATGACTGAGCATAGGTAGGGCAGCCATAGAAGCAGCAATGCACAATACACTTTTTTTCATTTTAAAGGACTCCATGTCCGTAAATTGATAATAATTTTTCTAAGTGCCCATTATTCAAAATTAGTGCGTAAAAAATGTTATAGAAAACAAGAATAAACGTAATAGTCCTGTAACATTCTTGATGATTTGTATTATTTGAAGACTTTAATTAGGTATTTGTGTAAAAAAATCGAACATTTTTGAAATTTAGAAATGGTTCTATCTATTTGTATATATTCAATATTTATTGACATAAGTGACAGTGTATTGGTTGATTTGGGTCAATAAAATAGTTTAAAACGACCATATTCAAAGCACTTTTTTGTGCTGTTGTCCTCTATAGATATAAAAATTCATATCTAATCATTGGGTCTTTATATGTCAATCGTGGCTAATCTCTCAAAGCCTTTTACACCAAAACCATTTTTTTTGTACAATAGCGCCAGATTCAATTGAGTTATTCGTATGAGTACGCAAAACCCTCCCAAGAAAAAGGCTTTAGTCAATTTGCCTTTTCCGATTAAAAAAGCTGAAGATAATGCTTCGGATGAAATCTTTGAAGATATGCGTCCAAAACCTCAGCGTTATGCTGACCGTACTTGGATGCCACCACGCGGTACACGTCGTTCGATGGGTAAGCGTTAAAAGATTTAAATAAAAAAGCCATGGTACAAACCATGGCTTTTTTATTGCAAATTATTGATGTTAATTGCGTATTTCAGACTGAATTCTTCGGTCTTTATTGAGATAATACTTTTTCTTCTGACGATACATGTCCAAATCGGCACGTTTAAGCATATCGTCCATCCGCTCATTCAGCTCATTGGTGGCACAGCCAATCGAGATACTCATCGGTTGATTAGAATAAAATTGGTTATCGACCAATAACAACTCATTCAAACTTTGTAAGCAGTTTTGCAGCGCCGCATCATCTGCACCAGGTAATAGAATGACAAATTCATCACCGCCAATGCGCGAAGCAGAATAGGGCGTATGCTGAATAAGTTGGTTTAAAATGTTGCCCAGACGTCTGAGGATACTGTCACCAGCATCGTGCCCAATACTGTCATTGAGTTCTTTTAGTCCATTTAAATCAATAAAAATACAAGAAACAGGACGTAATTGATTGCGTTCGAGACGATTGAGTTCTGCGATATAAAATGAACGGTTATAGAGTTTGGTCAGGACGTCATGTTTACCTAAATATTCAAGATAATTTTCAGCCTTTTTACGTGCGGTAATATCAGTCAGAGCAACCTGCACGGTGCTCCAGTCGTCGAGATAATCAGGAAATACGGTAAATTGCAGCAAGACATGGCGAATACTGCCATCAAGTGCATAATTTACGGCTTCACGTTGATGATGTAGATTGCCATTCCAAAGTTCAATCAACTGTTCTTTAAAGGTTTGCAGCATTTCTTTGGCAAACACTTTATGTACATTTTTGAGCAATATTTCTTTGTTCTGAGCGCCAAATAAATCAAGCGTGGCTTGATTGACGTCAACGATCAGTATTTCCTTAATACACTCTTGTACAAAATCGGGGTGAACATCCAAAAATGTCACAAAATCTTCTATACCTAAAGCGCGAAGTTGATCTAATTTTATTTTAATCCGGCTGAAATCTTCGACCCAAAGAGAGGTCGGAGAATAATGAAAACGCGCTTCTGCCAAATGACGACTTTGTTCTTGTAAACGACAAGCTTCGGTATAAGAAGTGATATCTTCAGTCGTAATTAAGACGGCAGATAAATCCTGCTCATGACTCGGTAGCACGATGCCCTTCAGTTGAATGTCTAGGCGTTGTCCACGGAGCGTATAGTTCACGGCAGAATGGGAAAAATGCGTTTCACCATTCCACAATGCAACCAACTCTCTAATGTGTGTTTGACACATCTCCGCCTGAAAAACGAGATCAAGGTTTTGACATAAATGTTCAAAGTCACGTGCTTGATACAGTTCTAACGTTTTTGTATTGACCTGTAAGATTTTTATTTTTCTTGCACATTGCAGAATACGTGATTCATCTTGTTGAAGAAAAGTGGAGAGATCCTGCACACCTTGCTGACGCCAGAGATCAAATTGTTTTTTGACTTCACTGTAATCTTCAAGCCACATGGCAATGGGGGATAGCTCAAAAAAAGGAGAATCTAGCATGTCTATTTTATGTGCTCATCATTCTTTATGATAATTACAATATGTAGTATAAGACGAAAAAAATGATATTAAAATAATGTGATATGTAAAATAAACTTTATTTTTAATGTGACTTAAGTCGCTAAAAGTCATTAATCCACATTAGATTAAAAGCCAATGTAGACTTTGGCTTTTTTGGGGGGAAATGTGGTGAAAATAGTCTTTAGCGGCTGGCTTTACGAGCTTTATTTTCAGGCTTTGGTGCAGCGATTTCACGTTCAGCTTTCCAAACATCAATAAAATCTTTTTCATTAATATTGTACAGTTCAAGTAGGGCTAAAATGACACCGCCAAACATCATTGGGCCTTCTGAGTTGCTTTGAAACTCAAATATTTTCCCATTCAGGGCATGCAAAATATCTTCAATTTCAAAAATACGGTCACGACCATTGCTATCTGTCGGGTACATTTGGGTATTCAGCACAATTTTCGCAAGACTTTTTTCATTATCTGTTAAGGCCAGAACATCAACCAATTCATCTGCCGAAGGTGCAAAAATTACTGAGTCTTGAAAAATTGTATGTAGAAGTTTCGAAGTAAGTTTAGGTAAAGCTTTTTCAACGAAAGGACGGAATGAAATTGGAAAAATAACATTTCTGGAAATCCCCTTAAACATGGGAGCAATTTCTTCAACTTTATAGCCAGCGACACCACAGCCAATCGACGTAATGAAATATTTGGTCTTGGGATGATTCTTGGTATAGATTTTAAAATCATCAACATAATGTTGAATCTGAGACAATGGCATTTGTTGTAAATGCTCATTCATTGTTGGAATCGCAAAACTTTGACCTGCCCATCCACGACCAATACCATTCATTGCACCAAAATGCTCTAGTGCGGTACGCGCTGCACCGCCAGCATATCGACCTGCCATATTGCTGCCAAAAACAAAAATGGTATCTTCAGCTAAGTTTTTAACAATACTTTCGTCATGATATTGATAAGTCATAAAGTTTGATCTGTGGCGTCCTTTTATTCATGTTGCAGGTGAAATTTAGCTAGGTCAAGTATCTATCTTGGTTAAATGAACGCTTTATCTATAAGTTTTTTAGCCTAAAGAGTTTCTTTAAAAAAAATTGGCTCAATCAGGTGCTTTATATTTATGAAGATGACGAAAAAATCTAGAAACACATACTAAATAACCCGAATCGCGGATAAGAAATAAACTTGAAAATAAGAAGACTAGAGCCATCAGTTGAGTTACCACACAAAACTCACAACTCTAGTCCTAATGTTCAATAGTACCGAATTATTCTGCGTAA
>NZ_VPBO01000025.1:0-55014 GCF_013418655.1 Acinetobacter sp. YH12128
ATTACGCAGAATAATTCGGTACTATTGAACATTAGGACTAGAGTTGTGAGTTTTGTGTGGTAACTCAACTGATGGCTCTAGTCTTCTTATTTTCAAGTTTATTTCTTATCCGCGATTCGGGTTAATTAAGCATCTTGTATTCAAATACAGTGATCCCTTAAAAAGCCTTATTCTGCGGATTTAAAAATAAAAAAGGGAGCCAATCAGCTCCCTTTTTTTAAATCTTTGATTAGTTTGTTAAGCAGTTCGAGGCATATCCTGAATACGTCGCCATGGCTGAGCTTCTTCAATTTCATACGCCAGTTCAATCAAGGTTTTTTCATCTCCGACATCGGCTGATATTTGCATACTGATCGGTAGTCCGTCGTTTTGCGTTTCTCCCATAGGAATCGACATACCCGGCGCACCCACCACATTTTGAATAGGTGTAAAAGTCACATAGTTCTGAATACGTTCAAATAATTGGTCAAACGGTAATTGAGGTGACAAATAGCCGATTTTCGGTGTGGTATGTGCAAGTACAGGCGATAGCAAAACGTCATAATGCTTAAAGATTTCATGATATTGCTGCTGCATTTTCTTTAATCGATACAGAAATAGCGGGGTTTTATAAAAGTTCTTTTTATACAACTTCGATAAACCAACGGTTAAGTGATCTAACTCTTTTGGATTAAAGTCAGCGCCAAAGATTTTCTTGCCAAAGGTACTCAGTAAAAAGGATAACATCCCCCAATATTCACTAAAATCTTCAACAAAGCTTAAGGAAAAAGGTAATTGAAGTTCTTCAACATGATGGCCTAATTTTTCTAAGAGTGCTGCACTATGCATTAAGGTTGCAGTTGTTTCGCTATCTATTTGCCCTGTAATCGATTGCGGGACTAAACCGATGCGTAATCGACGTTTAGAAGGCCCATGAATCATGCCTATGCGTGGCAGCTTTTTATTGTAATAACTTGATTCCATTCCTGCATAGAAATGAGCAGTATCTCGTATGCTACGGGTTAGGACACCTTCACTGATGATATTAATCGGAAGAGAGCCTGCTGCTTCACTGTCATAAGTACGGCCACGGCTAGGCTTTAATCCAATCAAACCGCAGCATGCAGCAGGGATACGAATCGAACCACCGCCATCATTGGCATGGGCAATCGGCACTACACCGGCTGCAACGAGAGCTGCGGAACCCCCTGAAGATGCACCGCAGGAATAACTTAAATGCCAAGGGTTATAGGTGGCTGATCCATCTTTATATTCGGTGCTGGCATTTAGACCAAATTCAGGGAGCTTGGATTTTCCTAATACGACAAACCCTTGATCTAAGATTTGTTGGCTAATTTGAGGATTACGATCGGCTGGTTTTGAACCGATGGCCTTTGAACCATGGCGTGAGGGCAATCCTTGATAATCTAGATTATCTTTAAAGAAAAAAGGGACACCCGCAAAAAGACCATGTTCAACATATTGATTTTGCTCTAAAGCACGCTGAAAACAGTCCAGTTCAATGGCATTTAGATGCGGGTTCACTTGTTCCGCACGTGCAATGGCCGCTTGTGTTATTTCTTGCACGGAGGCTTCTTTAGATTTGATGAGCTGTGCAATCCCCACAGCATCCAGATCTGTGAGTACATCCGAACTAAAGGCATGTATGCGTTGACTGTGTTTTTGATCTTCCATGAACGAACCTATTTGTTTTTTGAATTTTGGTAAATGTTGAATGAACTCGGTGTTATCTCAACAACAAATATATGTATTTGAACAATATCTGTTTGAGCATAATAATGACAATAAAAATTGTCAAATATTCCTCTGATCTGAGGAAAGTGCAGAGATTGTACTAAGGAGGGCATCTAAAGCCTGTTGAATCTCATCCTTCCATGCAAAGGAACAATTTAAACGGATATATTGAGTTTTGGCTTCCGCAACATTAAATAAACGGCCTGGAGCAACGCCAATCTGCTGTTGAATTAGGGCTTCATAGACTGCCATACTTTCAACATTTTCCGGTAGTTTTAACCAAAGAAAATAACCACTTGGATGATATTGTAATTTGCATCCAGTCGGTAGGCGGCTTTCTAAATAACGGTAAAACTGTAATTTATGTTGCTGTAGACTTTTTCTTAAGACCCGTAAATGTTTTTCATAATGATAATTTGAAATAAATTCCACCAAGGCATTTTGCAATAAGGTATTAACGGAAATCGTGCTCATGAGTTGTAAGTGTTGAATCGCTTGAGAGTATTTACCGGCGTGTACCCAACCCACTCGAAATGCAGCGCCCAACGTTTTAGAAAAAGATGAGCAATGTAAGACCATATTATTTTGGTCAAAATATTTCATTGATACGGGTTTCTTAGACGCATAATGCATTTCTTCATACACATCGTCCTCAATTAAATGCACATGATATTGGTGTAAGAGCACGGCAATTTTTTGCTTGATTTCATCACTCACTGTGAAGCCCACAGGATTATGTGAATTTAGCATCAGCCAACAGATCTTGATGGGATAAGTTTTTAAAATATGTTCAAACGCGGTTAAATCAAAACCGTCTTGTGGATGTTCAGGTAAGGTCACCACTTTAAGGCCTAAGCGCTCTGCAGCTTGCAAGGCGCCATAGAAAATATTTTGCTGTAACACGATATAGTCACCCGGTGAGGCAATGGCCTGTAAGGAAAGATTCAGTGCATCCATACAGCCTGAGGTAATCACAATATCCTCTGGATCTGTGGCAATGCCTTGCATGCAATAATGCTGTGCAATCAATTTACGAAGGGCTAAATTACCGGGTGGAAGATTATCAATGGCATCGTAACTTTTGGGATTTCGGGAAATTTGCCCCATGATTTGGGTTAACTTTTTAGAAAAAACAATGTCTTGAGCTGGAAAAGCTGATCCCAATGGAACGACTTTTTCATCTTGTATTGATTTTAAATACTTAAAGACTAGAGAGTTAATTTCAACCGGTGTGTTTAAGGACACGATTTGAGTTTGTTCAGCCTCTATTTCGACTAAGCCTTGCGCCACATAGTAGCCAGATTTCTCACGTGCATAGATTAAGCCACGCGATTCTAACTCCTGATAAGCATTCATGACTGTGATTAAACTAAAGCCGGACAACTGCACTTGTTCACGCAAAGACGGGAGTTTTTCGTGCGCTTTTAAAGTGCCATTTTCAATCAGTTGACGTAGGTGCTGAGCGAGCTGTTCCGATTTATACATAGTCATCAACAAGACAAAATTCTGTTATAAATATATCAGTAAATGAAACTTTACATTAAATTTTTATAACAGATGAGTCTATACTGTTATATGTTTTTTCAAAATCACTGTATCTAGTTTTAAGCTTGAATTTTTTATAAGGTGCATAGACCACAACACTTGTGGCGTCAAATGGTATGGAAGTTAGGGAGTTGAGTATGTTTAAAGCCAGTGAATTAGAACTGTTACAACATTTACTGGTGGATGTTCCATTGACAGATTCAACGCTGCATCTGTTGCAACAACAGCATACTAATTTAGAAGCGGTGCTTTTACGAAGTCGAATTTTGCGCCAAGTACAGCAAGTGGGCTATGTCAGTATTTGTCAGGAGTATATGCACGCCAAGGCTGAAAATGCGGCTTTTTTATTTGCACCCTTTATCTTAGCGAATTTGAATCAGAAGGTGATCTACGCTACACCACAAAGCCCTGAAAATGTTGCGATATTGAATCGTTATTATCATGCTGAGGCTAAACTTAGCGCATTTAAAGTTGATGATGTTTTATCGGGACTCAATGTCTACATTGAGCTAAATAATGAACAGCTATCGCCAGCAGAATACTTCTATTTTAGTTTGATCAATAGCTTATGTAATCCGAAAGTTTCCAAAATTATTTGTATTACACATCTACATATCGACTTAGAAAAATTAAATCAGCTTGCTGAATATTTAGATGTTGAAATCCATGTCTTGGCGGATAACGCTGAACCGATTGACTTTGATCTAAATAAAATCAATATGTTAAAGCTGCTATTTAAAGACAAAGATCAGCAATATAACGATTTATGTCAAAAATTTTCGTTTATTAATGCGCAAATTTTACAACGATTAGGTTTATATGAGTTTGACCGTGCGCAAGTCTTGGTAGAAGACATGTTTTATTCAGAACACATCTTTGAAAAAATGTCGGTATACGGTGAATATATTCAAACGCATCTACAGCACCAAGTTTAAAAAAACAGAGTCCTGCATAAGCGATTCAGAGGGGAAAGTAATTTTATAGCTGTAATTTGATCACTTTAAAAATGCAAAAAAGCTTGTAAATCTAGACTTACAAGCTTTTTTTAAATTCAAATTTAAACCAATTTATTTGGCCTAATGATCAATACAATATGATCTGATCACTAGCAAACATGAAATGTAAGATATACATGCAATAGCGAGTTGTAATAAGTGAATAGATTATCGCTTAAGGTAGATAAGAATTATCTGCGCCAACGACAAACGCTACACCAATACAGAATAAAAGCACATAGATTGAGAACCAAATAATGGCACGTTTAAAGGCCTTATCTGAAATTTCACTGTCTGCATATTTTTGCGGTTTTTTAGGCTCTTGATTGCTCATAAGATGTACTCTAAATCCCTAGTGGTTATAGGTGATTATTGGGGTATATCGCCTGAAAGCATAGATACAACATTCATCTAAATTTCTATAACAGTTATAGTTTGGAAGAAGCCATCCTGACTTAATCCATTAATAAACTATGATATTGGTCAGTTCTTTTTCTCAAAAAGTCCCAAACCAGTTTAATACGCGGCTCATGCTGTAAATCGACTAAGGTCAGCATCCAAAAGGTATGCACAAAACGAACATCTTGCGCCAAGACTTGTTCTAATTCGGGTTTTTCCTCGGCCAAAAACTTGGGCAATATTGCCAATCCTGCACCCGCACTCACAGCAATTTGTTGAGCCAAAATACTACTACTTCTAAAGTTTGCATTGAGCTGAATAGGTAAACGTTCTAAACAATACAGTTCTGGGCTATAGACTAGATCATCTATATAGTTCACAAAAGTGTGTGATTTTAAATCTTCTAATGTATGAATGGGTTGCGTGTTTTTTAAGTATTCTTTACTGCCATAAATCTTTAAACAATAGTCTGCTAGTCGAGTAATGATATAGGGGCCTGATTTTGGTCGATCGATGGAAATAACAATATCTGCTTCACGATGTGAAAGCTTGATCATTTTCGGTACAGGAATAAGGTCGATAGTCAGCAAGGGGTATTTTTTGGACAATTCTGCCAAGAGCTGTGTCAAAAATGCTGTTCCAAACCCTTCGGGTGTGCCAATTCGCACACGACCTTGCATAGGTTGGTTGGGTTTTTCGATTTGTAAAAAGGCCTGTTCCATTTGTTCAACGCGAGGAACCAGTGCCAAACCTTCTAAAGTGAGCTCATAACCTGTGGCTTCACGTTTAAATAATGGTGTGCCTAAAGCCAGTTCTAGCGCATGTATGCGTCGAGAAACTGTACTGTGCTCAACACCGATAATACGTGCGGTATTGGTTAGGGTTTTCGCACGAGCCAAAACCAAAAAATACTGTAAATGATCCCAATCTACTTTCATTGTTATTGTCATCCCTGTGCATATTTGCACATCAATCGTGCGTGAATCTCTATTGGTAGTCAAAATTTTCTTTGCTAGTTTGAAGTGAATTGGAAAATATAAATATAAGGCTTTTGGATATTTTCTAAGTCAGTACAAAACAATAAGTGCCTATGGAGAGGTCATGAACACAATGTCAAATATTCAGTCATCGACGGCTAAATTATTAATTAACGGTAAATTTGTAGAGTCAAACACTACAGAGTGGCAAGACATTTTAAATCCTGCAACTCAAGAGGTTTTGGGTCGTGTACCAATGGCGACTATGGAAGAAGTGGATGCAGCGATTGCTTCAGCTCAAGAGGCGTTTAAAACTTGGCGCTTAACACCCGTTCAAGCACGTATGCGTATTATGCTGAAACTACAAGATCTGATCCGTAGCAATATGAAAGACATTGCCCGTGTACTGACTGCTGAGCAAGGAAAGACGCTAGCAGATGCTGAGGGTGATATTCAACGTGGTTTAGAAGTCGTTGAGCATGCATGTTCGGTTGGCACACTTCAAATGGGCGAATATATAGAAGGTGTGGCACGTGGTGTGGATACCTATACTTTGCAACAACCTTTGGGTGTATGCGCAGGAATTACGCCATTTAACTTTCCTGCGATGATTCCACTGTGGATGTTCCCAATGGCTATTGTCAGTGGAAATACCTTTGTTCTAAAGCCATCTGAACAAGATCCATTGTCGACCATGATGCTTGTCGAACTTGCGATTGAAGCCGGTATACCAGCAGGCGTATTGAACGTAGTGCATGGTGGTAAGGACGTTGTTGATCGTTTATGTACACATCAAGCTATTAAGGCCATTTCATTTGTAGGCTCTACAGCCGTTGGTACACATGTATATAACCTTGCAGGACAGCATGGAAAACGTGTGCAGTCGATGATGGGGGCCAAAAACCATGTCGTGGTAATGCCGGATGCCAATAAAGAACAAACTTTAAATGCCCTCGTTGGTGCAGCATTCGGTGCGGCAGGTCAGCGTTGTATGGCTTTGTCGGTTGCTGTCATGGTTGGTGAAAGTAAAGAATGGGTCAATGAACTGGTTGAAAAAGCCAAAACGCTGAAGGTCAATGCAGGGCATGAGCCGAATACCGATATTGGCCCAGTTATTTCACCTCGCGCAAAAGCACGTGTACTGGATTTAATTCAAAGCGGTGTAGAACAAGGCGCAGAACTGTTGCTGGATGGTCGTGATGTTCAAGTCATTGGCTATGAGCAAGGAAACTTTGTCGGAGCAACGATTTTTAATCAAGTTTCAACCGATATGCGCATCTATACCGAAGAGATCTTTGGACCCGTATTAGCCATTATTCATGTTGATACTTTAGAGCAGGCGATTGAATTGATTAATGCCAATCCATTTGGCAACGGTGTTGGACTGTTTACACAAAGTGGTGCAGTTGCTCGTAAATTCCAAAGCGATATCGATATTGGTCAAGTGGGTATCAATATTCCAATTCCTGTACCTGTACCTTTCTTTAGTTTTACAGGATCGCGTGGTTCAAAACTGGGTGACTTAGGTCCATATGGTAAGCAAGCAGTTCAGTTCTATACACAAACTAAAACCATCACCAGTCGTTGGTTCGAAGATACACAAGAAAAAGGTGAAGTGAATACCACCATTAACCTACGTTAATTTAGGAGTTCAAGGATGAATATTGCCTTTATCGGTTTAGGAAACATGGGCGGAAAAATGGCCCAAAACCTACTCAAAGCAGGTTTTACGGTTTACGGTTTCGACTTAAGTGAAATTGCGATTCAGCATTTTACTGAAGCAGGTGGCATCGTTTGCCACAGCCCACAAGATGCCGCGAAACAAGCAGATGTCTTGATTAGCATGTTGCCTGCTGCCAAGCATGTCAAAGAGGTGTACTTGGGAGAAAATGGTGTATTGGCGGTAATGAAAGCAGGAAGCTTATGTATCGATAGCAGTACCATTGATCCGCAAACCATTAAGGATATAGCCGAAGCCGGTGCTGCACATCAGATAAAAATCTGTGATGCACCTGTTTCAGGCGGAACTATTGGTGCACAGGCAGGTACATTAACCTTTATGGTCGGTTCAGATGATCAAACCTTTGAAAGAACCAAAGCTGTATTGGGCCACATGGGTAAAAACATTGTGCATTGTGGCGATGTGGGTGCAGGTCAAATTGCGAAAATTTGCAATAACTTGATTCTTGGTATTTCCATGGCAGCCGTTGCTGAAGGTATGGCGCTCGGTGCGCGTCTGGGGATTGATCCTCAAGCCCTAGCGGGTGTGGTGAATAGTTCGAGCGGACGTTGCTGGAGTTCAGATGTATGTAATCCATGGCCGGGTATCTCAGCAAATGCACCCGCAGGACGTGGCTATACCGATGGTTTTGCAACGCAGCTGATGTTGAAAGATTTAGGGCTGGCTGTAGAAGCCGCAGGACAAGTCAAACAGCCGATTATTTTAGGCGGACTGGTTCAGCAGATGTATCAACAGCTGTGTTTACAAGGTAATGCACACTTAGATTTTTCAAGTATCGTGCAGCAATACTTACCTAAGGACGCTGAATAATCAGATTGAATACTAATCTGGCCTAGGGATGGCTAACAATACAAACACTCGTGTCGGAATAACAATAAATTGAGACTGAGGTAGAGAAGATGTCGAATTATCAGGATGTTGCAAAGGCATTTGACTTAAATCATGCTGCCAAAGAAATGTTATCAGGCTCTTTAGAGCAATTAAATGCATGTTATGAATGCTGTGACCGTCATGCGATTGATCAAGATAAGGTAGCACTATATTGGCAAGGCAAAGATGGGCGGAAAGAACAATATACCTTTTCAGAGCTGCAACAGTGGTCGAGCCAATTTGCCAATTTTTTAAAGTCACAGGGTGTGCAAAAAGGTGATCGTGTATCGGGTTTATTACCTCGTACAGTTGAATTACTTGTGGTGATTTTAGGGGCTTGGCGAATAGGTGCTGTATATCAACCGCTATTTACCGCCTTTGGCCCCAAAGCCATTGAACATCGTTTACACCTTGCACAAAGCAAATTGGTGATCAGTGATGTGGGTAATCGCAGTAAATTAGATGAAGTTGCACATTGTCCCCAAATCGTTACTGTTGCAGATCGAGCGGGTCATGGAATTCAACAGGGGGATTTAAACTTTTGGGATGAAGTCAAAGCACAGTCTACAGATTGTGAATTTGTCTTACAGAGCATTAATGATCCATTTCTTTTGATGTTTACTTCAGGTACTACAGGTCCTGCAAAACCTTTAGAAGTCCCGCTCAAAGCCTTAATCGCTTTTGGTCAATATATGAAAAATGCGGTAGGACTGCGTGAAGATGATTCGTTTTGGAATATTGCCGATCCGGGTTGGGCTTATGGTTTGTATTACGGAATTACTGGGCCACTTTTACTTGGACATGCAACACTCTTTTACGAAGGTGGTTTTAGCATTGATAGTTTGTGTCAGATCGTAGATGACTACAAAGTAACAAACCTTGCAGGCGCACCGACAGCGTATCGGATGATGATGGCGGCTGATCCTGAACAAATGGCAAAACTCAAAGGTAAATTTAGAGTCGTGAGTAGTGCTGGAGAGCCGCTTAATCCTGAAGTGTTCCGCTGGTTTAAACAAGTCCTAGATGCACCGATCTTTGACCATTATGGTCAGACTGAAGTTGGTATGGTGGTGTGTAATCACCATGGTTTACAACATGATATTCGCGCAGGTGTCGCAGGTTATGCCAGTCCAGGATATCGCGTGGCGGTTGTTGATGAACAAGGGCAAGAGTTAGCTGCAGGAACGCCAGGAGTACTGGCTGTCGATATCAGTCAATCACCGATGATGTGGTTTGGTGGCTATAAAGAAAGTCGTAAGTCACCCTTTGTAAAGCATTATTACCTCACCGGTGATACCGCAGAAATACACGCAGATGGCAGTATGAGCTTCGTTGGTCGTAATGATGATGTGATTACAACATCAGGTTATCGTATCGGGCCATTCGATGTAGAAAGCGCTTTACTGGAGCATGATGCAGTGATTGAAGCTGCGGTCATTGGTGTGCCTGATCCAGATCGGACAGAAATCGTAAAAGCTTTTGTGATTTTAGCTGAGCATGTCACAGCGTCAGAAGAATTAGCGGAGCAGCTGGGGCAATTTGTGAAAAAACGCCTATCTGCACATGCTTATCCACGATTGGTGGAGTTCGTTCAAGAACTACCGAAAACTCCAAGCGGAAAAATTCAGCGTTTCTTATTAAGAAATCAAGAGATTGCAAAACAATCTACGCAGCATGCAAGTTAAAAGACGCAACGATTAACCCTAAATGAATGCCGAACAATCAGGATCAGGAATCAAGCTTTCATTCATTTCCAAACTAGATGAAAGCAATTGATTGATGTACAGGAAGATAAGATGCAATTTACCGAAGAACAATTATTAATTCAGGACATGGCACGCAGTTTCGCGCAGGAACAAATTAAACCTCAAGCGGCTGAATGGGATAAACACGGAACCTTTCCCAAAGCGGCTTTAGCGCAGATGGGAGAACTGGGTTTATTGGGTATGTTGGTATCAGATGAATGGGGTGGTTCAGATACAGGTAATCTTGCCTATGTTATGGCTTTAGAAGAGATTGCCGCGGCCGATGGGGCAACCTCAACCATTATGAGTGTACATAACTCGGTAGGCTGTGTTCCTATTGCTAAATTTGGCACAGAAGAACAAAAGCAGAAATATTTAGTGCCTTTAGCACAAGGCAAAATGATCGGTGCATTTGCATTAACTGAGCCGCATACGGGTTCAGATGCTGCTGCCATTAAAACTCGTGCAGTCAAAGATGGCAATGAATGGGTGATTAATGGTGCTAAGCAGTTTATTACCTCTGGACATAATGCAGGGGTCATTATTGTCTTTGCTGTGACTGATCCGAGTGCAGGGAAAAAAGGCTTGAGTGCTTTTATTGTCCCTCGTGAAACAGCTGGCTATGAAGTGATTCGTACTGAAGAAAAGCTTGGATTACATGCCTCAGATACCTGCCAAATCGCACTCACAGACGTGCGAGTGCATGAAAGCCTAATGTTAGGAAAAGAAGGTGAAGGTTTGAAAATCGCCTTATCAAATCTAGAAGGCGGTCGTATTGGTATAGCGGCGCAAGCAGTTGGTCTTGCACGTGCAGCATTAGAAGAAGCAACCCGATATGCCAAAGAGCGTATTACTTTTGGTAAACCAATTTTTGAACATCAGGCAGTTGCGTTCCGATTGGCAAGTATGGCAACAGAAATAGAGGCCGCACGCCAATTGGTCTATCACGCGGCACGTTTAAAAGAAGCAGGACAACCTTGCTTAAATGAAGCGTCTATGGCCAAGCTTTTTTCATCTGAAATGGCTGAACGTGTTTGCTCAGCAGCATTACAAGTCTTTGGAGGTTATGGCTATCTCAAAGATTTCCCGATTGAGCGCATATATCGTGATGCACGTATTTGCCAAATCTATGAAGGCACGAGTGATATCCAACGCTTAGTAATTGCCCGCAGCTTATAACGTTGTCATTAAGACATTTAAACGAAAAGGCTTCAGATATGAAGCCTACTCATAAATATCGAATATATATAGGGATCTCACATGCAATTTGAAACGATTCTGCTCGAAAAGAACAATGGTGTTGGACTCATTATTTTAAATCGTCCTCAGGCCTTAAATGCGTTGAATAGCACAATAATTAAAGACCTTAATTTGGCCTTGGATGATTTAGATCGAGATCCAACCATCGGTTGTATGGTTATTACAGGTTCAGAAAAAGCCTTTGCCGCTGGTGCAGATATTAAGGAAATGGCTGAACTGAGTTTTCCGAATATTTATTTGGATGATTTTTTTCATCTGGCAGATCGAATTGCTCAGCGCCGTAAACCTCTAATCGCAGCTGTCAGTGGTTATGCGTTGGGTGGAGGCTGTGAGTTAGCGCTGATGTGTGACTTTATTTACTGTGCCGACAATGCAAAATTCGGTTTACCAGAAGTGACTTTGGGAGTAATCCCAGGGATAGGTGGGACACAGCGCTTAACGCTTGCTATAGGTAAGGCCAAAGCCATGGAAATGTGTCTGACTGCGAGACAAATGGGCGCAGCAGAAGCAGAGCAGAGTGGTTTAGTTGCTCAGGTCTTTCCTAAAGAGGAGTTGGTCGAAAAGACCTTAAAAGCTGCTGAAAAAATAGCCGAAAAATCTGTAGTCGCAACCATGATGATCAAAGAGTCAATTAACCGTGCATTTGAAGTCAGTTTACAAGAAGGTTTACGTTTTGAACGCAGAACATTCCATTCGATTTTTGCAACTCAAGACCAAAAAGAAGGCATGCAAGCATTTGTTGAAAAGCGCCAAGCCAATTTTAAAAACAATTAAAAATAAAAAAGGATTATATGGATATGAGTACAAATAACTTAATGATTGAAGAACATGGACATTTAGGCCAAATCAGTTTAGATCGCGTGGCAAGTTTAAATGCCTTGTCTTTGGAAATGATTCAAGGGATTCAACAGCAATTAGCACTATGGGCTGATCAAACTAATATTCATGCTGTACTTATTCGCTCAAATAGTCCTAAAGCATTTTGTGCAGGTGGCGATATTCGTTATCTCTATGATAGTTATATGAATGGTAAAGAAGATCATCAAGCTTATTTTCAAGCTGAGTATGAAATGCTGAATACCATTCGTGCGTATGAAAAACCCATTATTGTCATACTTGATGGCTATGTACTTGGCGGTGGATTTGGCTTGGCCCAAGCATGTCATGTGCTTATCAGCAGCGAAAAATCTAGATTTGCCATGCCTGAAACTGCCATTGGATTTTTCCCAGATGTGGCTGCGACACACTTTTTATCACGTTTAGATGATATTGGTGTGTACATGGCAACTACAGGCGATCAAATCAGTGCTAGCGATGCGTTGTATCTAGATTTGATTGACTACCATGTTCCGAGTGAGCAACTTGTTCAATTAGAAGAAGAATTAAGAAATTCCAAGCAACTCAGCAAGGAAAATATTGAACAATTGATTGCGAAATATATTACTCGACCAGCGGAAAGTGAACTTAGTCAAAATGCAGATTTAATTCGTAAGCATTTTGGTTTTGAGAGCATTGATGCCATTGAAAATAGTCTTGAAAATGAACAGCATAATGATGCTCAAGTGTGGGCGCTAAAAATACGCAATACCTTGGAACAACGATCTCCAATCGCGAAAAGAATCAGTTTACAACTCCAGCATTTAGGTCGTGGTCTTTCACTGAAGCAATGCATGCAAATTGAACGACATTTACAAGACGTTTGGTTTCAACATGGCGATATTGTCGAAGGTGTGCGCGCATTAATTGTGGATAAAGACAAACAGCCAAAGTGGCAACAGTCTAGTCCGACCTTAGATAAAATAATGGAGGAAATATCTATTTAATCAGTAATTTAAAAACATTCACGGTTCAAACACTTGGGTAATATTCATATTCAATTTCTTATTCAATATGAACAAGTGACTCAGCGTAAATTAAACATATATAAGATCTAAAAATATTGATTTTCATGAAGAAAATCATCACACAAATCAAGCATCGTGAAAATGCAACATAGAAATATCTTGCAGAATAAGGAAGATAACAATGCAAAATGTACAGGGAAACACAGCTCCACCAGCTAAGTCTTCGCATCGTTTAGCAGGTATTTCCAGCATGGTGGGTACAACCATCGAATGGTATGACTTTTTTATCTATGGTGCTGCCGCAGCACTCATTTTCAATCGACTTTTCTTTCCAAATCTTGATCCATTAACTGGCGTATTGGCAGCATTTGCCACTTATGCTGTTGGCTTTATTGGTCGACCACTTGGTGGAATTGTTTTTGGTCATTTCGGCGATAAAATCGGTCGTAAATCAATGTTATTGGTCACATTAATGTTGATGGGTATTCCAACGGTGATGATTGGGTTGTTACCGACATTTGAAACCATTGGTTATTGGGCAACGGTCTGTTTAATTATATTAAGATTTATACAGGGCATGGCCATGGGTGGAGAATGGGGCGGAGCAGTCCTCATGGCGGTAGAGCATGCGCCAGCGGGTAAAAAAGGCTTTTGGGGAAGTTTACCGCAAGCCAGTACAGGTGGTGGTTTATTGCTCGCTTCGGTAGCTTTAGGCTTAGTCTCAATGTTGCCTGAAGAAGCACTATTTAGCTGGGGTTGGCGTCTGCCATTTTTAGCCAGCATTATTTTACTGGCTGTAGGTTGGTATATTCGAGTGAAAGTGCCTGAGTCACCAGACTTTGAAAAAGTTAAAGCTCAAACCGAAACAATTAAAGTTCCAGCAAAACAAGTGTTTAAAAATCATCCTAAGCAGTTGATTACGATTATTTTATCTCGAGCTGCTGAAAATGCTTGGTTCTATTTAGCATCGACATTTGCTTTAGCCTATACAACCACACAGCTAAATATTCCTAGACAAGACATTTTGTTTGCAACGATTTGTGGTGCTGCGGTCATCATGGTCATTACGCCAATTTTTGGGCATTTGTCTGATAAAGTTGGGCAAAAAAACATGTTCAGATTTGGTTTATGCGTACTGGCTTTATACAGCTATCCATTTTTTGCAATGTTAAATACCAAGGATCCTGTATTGGTTTGGACGGCCATTGTGATTGGTATTGGCGTAGTTTTTCCTTTGATGTATGCGCCGCAGTCACAGTTATTTTCACGCCAATTTCCAGCAGAAATACGTTATAGCGGTATTTCAATCTCAGTTCAATTTGCAGGCGTGCTAGGTGGTGGTTTAGCTCCATTAATCGCGACGAAATTGTTGAGTATTGGTGATGGAAGCCCCAATTTAATTATTGCCTATATTTCAGGCTTTGCAGTGATTGCGATTATTGCGTCGTCATTTTTAAAGCCGGATCAAATAGAGCAAAAAACAAAAGCATTTAGCAGTAAAGAAATTAAATCTTCATAAATCAAAAATCAGGTAAACAGTAGGCTGATTTAAATATAGAAATTAATGTGAATTAGCCATAGCAATCGTTGTTATGGCTTTTTTCTTGTCTGAGGATTGTAGCAGGACAAATAATATTGTCAGTATTGCGTAGGATCTTGGCGGCACAAAATATGTTTGATGTGTAAGAGCAACAAATCAAGTTTGTTACACAGATGAAAGATTTAAGCACCAATAAATTAAAAAATATTAAATATCAAAGTCTTAATTATACTATTTCGTATAATATATATTATGTTAAATAGCATATCCAAGACTGTGGCCTACACAACGCATCCATGGTCTCCCAAAATATGATTGATCTAATATGAGCACCTCCAATGACCCTTTACACGGCAAAAAACTTGCTGACATCTTGGATGAATTATTGGATTACTACGGTGGTTTTGAAGGCTTAAGCCGCAAAATTGAAATTAGATGTTTTTGCATAGATCCAAGCGTTAAATCATCACTACGATTCTTACGTACTACACCTTGGGCACGTGAAAAAGTAGAAAGCTTATATTTGTATGTCTTACGCCAAAAAGCCAAACAGAAAGCGTAACGATGAATGCCTATGCTCGAATAATTTTGTATAGCAGTTTATGGTTTAAGATAGAATAAAACTGCTTAATCCTTCTAGCACTTCCTTGTACGCAGTATCTTCGCCTCAGATTTAAATTGATCCCTATTATGAGCAATACTTTTTCCCAGCATCCTCAAATTGGTGTAGTCACTACATTTTCTGAATTGATTCATAGTCATTTCGAAGGTCAAATGAATGCGCTTTGCTGGCAACGCAGCATACAAGGCGACTTTAAAGAAATAGTCGAAAAACTCGAACTGATTGAAAATATAACCGAAATTTCTATAGATGATCTGATGAAGTTAACACTTTCATCGCAAGGCCATTTAGCCAGAGAAGTTATTTTAAATGATCTGCAACAATTAACAGAATTTGGTGCATCACCTTCGTTGAACTTGCTCAAATGCTATGAACGAGATGATGAATTCGATTTCATCTCAACCGATGTTTATTCCTTTCATGTCGATCGATCACCTATCGCTACCGATACCTTTTTATGTACATATTATGGTGCTTCCAGTGATATTGTGCCAAATGATCAAGTGACACAAAGAATCTTAATTCCTAAAATACGAGAACAACTTAAAGATTTGTACGATGGCCCTACCTCAGAATTTGATGATTTTTTAGCGGAATATTTTTTTGATTTACATTATCAGCTCAAAGAAAATGCTGTGCCTGTAAATCTAGGCAATGGTCATCTTTGGCGTTTAGCGGTGGATCATCCTACACAGCCAGTTTTGCCTTGTGTGCACCGCGCACCTGTTGAAAATGCAGGTGAATATCGGCTTATGCTGATTTGCTGATTTGCTGATTTGCTGATTTGCTGATTTGCTGATTTGCTGATTTGCTGATTTGCTGATTTTAAATATTGATGGATCCTGAGTCCATACGATCCATTCTGTCTAATGAATGAATCGTATGGGGTAATGCAATATCGTTTTAATCTTGATTGATTAGTCTAGATTATTTAGATCGAGCTGTATTCAGCCAGCGGTAGAGCACGGGCAATAGCACCAAGGTCAGTAAGGTGGAAGAAAGAATACCGCCAATCACCACAGTCGCTAAAGGTCGTTGTACTTCTGCACCTGTACCTGTTGCCAAAGCCATTGGTACAAAACCTAAAGAGGCAACGCAGGCGGTCATGAGTACTGGGCGTAATCGAAGTACAGCGCCCTGCCATACGGCTTCATGCAATGGATACTTGTCCCCCAGTTCTTTAATGAAGGTCAGCATGACCAGGCCATTCAGCACAGCAACACCTGAGAGTGCAATAAATCCAATCCCTGCAGACATCGAAAGCGGAATATCTCTTAACCAAAGAAACAATACACCGCCCGTTAAGGCAAAGGGTACGCCAGTAAAGACCAGCAGACTTTCTTTCACATTATGAAATACTGCCATTAATAAAATAAAGATGGTCAGTAGTGCTAAAGGAATGACAATTTGCATTCTTGCTTTGGCAGATGCAAGGTTTTCAAATTGACCGCCATATTCAATCCAATAACCGCTTGGTAATACATATTGTTTCAGCTGAGTCTGCATATCCGCCACAAAAGAACCTAAATCACGGCCTTCAACATTGGCAGTCACTACAATACGGCGTTTACCATTTTCACGGCTGACTTGATTGATCCCATCTACATTAGACACTGTGGCAACATTTGAGAGTACAATACTGCCACCATTTGGCAACTTTAACGGTAGTTGTGAAATCGTGCTTACATTACGGTCTTGATCATTTAAACGAATAACAAAGTCAAAACGGCGATCACCTTCTAAAATCTCCCCTACACTTTGTCCACCGACACTGGCTGCCACAGTATCCTGTATAGATTTAACGCTTAAACCATATTGCGCAGCCAAAGCCTTATCTATTTCAATATTTAATAAAGGCAAACCTGAGGTTTGTTCAACTTTTACGGCGCTACTCCCCGCAACTTGCTGCATAATTTTGGCAATTTTAGTGGCTTCTGTGTTAAGCACTTGCATATCATCGCCAAATATTTTAACGCCCACATCACTACGCACACCTGAGATCAGCTCATTAAAGCGCAGTTCAATAGGTTGGGAAAACTCACTGTTATTGCCAGGAATCGTAGCCACATAAGCCACCATACGGCCACGCAGTTCATCCACACTTTCTTTAGGGTTCGGCCATTCATTACGTGGTTTGAGCATAATATAACCATCGGAAATGTTCGGAGGCATTACATCGGTTGCCACTTCTGCTGTACCTGTACGAGCAAATACAGCCTGAATCTCTGGAAATTTTTTCAGCAGCAATTTCTCAGCGTTCTCCTGCATTTTTAATGATTCTTCTAAACCAGTGCTAGGAGAGCGCATCAATTGAACTGCAAAATCACTTTCACTCAGCTGTGGTGCAAACTCACTGCCAATTTTAGTGCTTAAAAGCCCAGTAATGAGCAGTAAACACAGTGCAAAAGTCATCACTACAGCCTTGTAATGAAAGGCTTTATTTAAAATTTGAAGATACTGCTTTTTCAGCCAATTCATCCAACGGCTTTCTGTTTCTTTAATTTCACCTTTCACCCAAAGCGCTACAGCAGCAGGTACAAATGTAATAGACAGAATGATCGCCGCCACAAGTGCCAATACCACAGTTAATGCCATCGGATGGAACATTTTTGCTTCTACACCACTTAAAGCAAAAATTGGCAAATAAACCACTAAAATAATTAACTGACCGAATATCAGCGGACGGCGCGCCTGACGTGCAGCCAAAAAGACTTCATTAAAACGTTCATTTTGCGTTAATGGACGCTTTAATGTTTGCTGTGCATGGGCCAAGCGGCGGATACAGTTTTCAACAATGACCACAGCACCATCAACAATAATCCCGAAATCCAGCGCACCTAAGCTCATCAAATTCGCGCTGATATTCTTTTGTGCCATGCCGGTTAAGGTAAACAGCATTGACAGCGGAATAACACAGGCCGTAATGAGTGCTGCACGGATATTGCCTAAAAAGATAAATAAAATGATGATGACTAGAATTGCGCCTTCAACCAAGTTCTTTTGAACGGTTTTAATCGCTTTCTCCACCAATGTGGTACGGTCATACACTGTTTCAATTTTTACCCCTTTGGGTAAGCTTGCTTGAATGTCTTTAATTTTGGAATCTACAGCTTTCGAGACAGTTCGGCTATTTTGTCCCATAGCCATCATGGCAATACCTAAAACCGTTTCTTCTCCGTTATAGGTTGCACCACCTGTGCGCAAATCATGCCCAATGGAGACTTGCGCAATATCACCCACCCGAATTGGACTGCCATTTGGGCTGTCAATCATGGTGTTTTCAATATCTGAAATGGTGTTTAAGGTTCCCGGCACTCGAACTGTTAACTGCTGACCATTTTCCTCAATAAATCCTGCACCACGGTTTTCATTATTTTCTGTAAGCGCTTGCTGTAATTGTTCTAATGACAGGTTCAGCTGTTGCATGCGGTTTAAATCAGGTGAAACCACGTAGGTTTTATTAAAACCACCAATACTGTTGACCTCGGCAACACCTTGTACACGCTGTAATTGCGGACGCACAATCCAGTCCTGAATTTCACGCAAATCCATCGCGCTATATGCCGTACCATCTGCTTTTTTTGCATTGGGTTCAGCTTTAAGCACCCATTGATAAATCTCGCCCAAACCTGTCGAAACTGGCGACATCGTCGGAGAAACCTGAGCTGGCAATGACGACTGAACTTCCTGTACCCGCTGATTAATTTGCTGACGTGCCCAGTAAATATCCGTACCGTCTTTAAAGACAATCGTGACTTGTGACAGGCCATAACGGGAAATAGAACGGGTCAACTCCAAATCTGGAATACCTGCCATCGCATTTTCAATCGGATAAGTAATCCGCTGTTCAACTTCTAACGCTGTAAAGCCATTGGCCTGCGTATTAATTTGCACTTGGGTGTTGGTAATATCAGGTACTGCATCAATCGGCAGTTTTTGATAACTGTAAATCCCGACGGCAATCCATGTGCAGACAAACAGCATCACCCAAATTGCATTTTGAATTGAAAACTGAATAATGCGTTCGAATAAACCTGCTGGCTTTGGCAAATTAATGTTCGTGTTCTCTGAATTAGTGTTCATGGCCAGCCTCATCTTTTTCCAGTTCAGATTTCAGTAAAAAACTGCCTTGGGAAATATACTTTTGCCCTGCCTCAAGACCCGAAATCACTTCTAGCCATTGCCCATCACTGGATGCTTGTCCAAGTTTTAGCGCTTGTGCTTTTAAATGCACTTGGCCTTTTAGCTCAGATTCAACAATAAAAATACTGTCTTTACTCTCTATGCTTTGTACGGCGGACTTTTGCACCCGTAATGCTTTTTTAGTACCTGAATCAGCCAATAGCACGTTGACCATCACATTCGGGCGAAGCTCAGCAGATTGTTGTTTTAATTTGGCACGTACCACCAAGCGTCCCGTTTGCACATCTGCCTTTGACGTCAGGCTTTGTACCTCTGCGCTATAGAGCTGATCTGAGCCATTGATTTTGAAAGAGACGTTTTGACCCGTTTGTAATTGTGCGGAATATTGATGAGTTAAGTTAAATTCTAGCCACAAATCTTTTAGCTGTTCAATGGTGAACAATTGATCTGCCAATTGCACATTTTCACCTACAACAATATCTTTTTGACTGATTACACCTGCAATAGGCGCACGAATGATAAATCGTCCGTTTTGACCGCTATTCGCGCCCAAAGCTTGCAAGCGCGATTGTGTCGACTGTACGCTAATTTGAGCCTGACGATAGGCATTTTCAGCACGCTGAAAGTCCTGTTTGGCAGAAATCCCTTGAGACCATAGCTTTTGCTCACGCTGATAATCTTGGCGAGACAAATCTAAATTGGCTTCTGCCATACGCAAATTGGCTTGCTGATCAATTAATTCAGGCACAGAAAGCACAGCTAGAGTTTGCCCTTTTTGTACGGTTTGACCGAGTGCCACACTGACTTGCTCGACATGTCCGCTAAAATTTGGGGAAATATGTGCCTGCTGATCTGTATTGACGGCCAATTTACCCGGCAATTGAATAATATTTTCGACCAGACCATTTTCCGCAGTCGTAATTTTAATTCCTTGTTCCACCATTTGCTGAGCGGTAAGATGCAGTTCACCTTCTTCTGCATGTTCTGCTTCAGCATCACTATTATTAGCCTCGTTATGCTCTCCTTCATGCTCAGTTTTATCCGCATCGGATTTATTTTGACTGAACCAAATAGCAGTACACAGCATTAGCGTTAAGCCAATCAAAACTGCAATCATTAACGGCTGTGAAATTTTTCCATCTTGTTTAATTTTCATGTGATTAACTGCCTTATTGTGCTGATGCGCTGTTGATGAGGGTTTGGGATGCTTCAATGGCTTTTTTATTTAGTTGGCTATAAGCATCTGAACGGCTGATTTCTTCATAACTAGTGCCAATACTTAGGGCTTCAGCACTGAGTGCGCTCTGCCAAGCCTGCGCCAAAATTTGTATTTGGCTAAGTCGAAGGTCTTGGAGTTGTTTTGTGGTTTGCTGTACATCTGTAATGGCAAATTTCCCTGCCTGAAAACCTTGCAAAGTTCGGTTTTGAACCTTTTCAGCCAAGCCAATCTGACTGCCTGTGGCATCAAACTGCGTACGTAGACCTTTAAGCTGGTGAATGCTGTTGGCGATGTCCAAAACTTGCTGTTTTAACTCGCGCTGTTGCTGATGATTTAATAAAATTTGCTGTTTTTGCGCCATTGGAATGGCATATTGCTGGCGGTTAAAAATATTTAGCGGAATATCCACACCAAGTACCAAGACCGTATCATTGGTATCTGTTGGAGACTTGGTACGTGACATGCCCATATTTAGGGTTGGGTTTGGACGTGTCTGTACTTTTAAATGTTCAATTTGCTGATTTGCCTGCTGAATATTCAAGGCATACAATTTTTGTAACCAGCCTTCCGATAAATTACGCTCAACTAAACTTTGGCTCTGTTCAGGCCACGGTGTAACACTGTTATTCAACGCGATTTGCGAGGTGGTTTCACCCCATAAATTAGAAAGCTGACGCGCCGCAGTTTGCTGTTTTAAAACTGCCTGTTGATATAGACGTTGTATTTCCAAAGCTTCAATTTGAGCACGCTCCACATCCACCAAAGCTATACTGCCTGCTTGATAACGTTTTTGTGCACTGTCCAAATTAGATTTGCTGAGTTTGAGCTGTGTAGCGTAAATCGATTGCTCATTTTGAGCGATGGCTAGCTGTGACCATGCAAACTTCACAATCAACTGACTTTGTGCATTCCAAATTTGCTGTTGCAACTGTATTTGCTGTGCAGAGGTACTTGCGAGTGCTTGATTGATTTTACGCTGACCGAATACATCCAGTGGTTGGCTGATTGCGATACTGAGTTCTTGATCTTGATTGTTACCAAAACCATTTTGTTCAATCGATAGACTTGGGTTCTGCCAGAGCTTGCTTTGGCGCATATTAAAATCAGAGATTTGCTGTTGTTGTTGCCAAATATCTGTTTGGGCTTGGTAGTTTTGTACTTTGGCAAATGCAGATTCAAAACTGCTGACATTTTCTGCAAAAGTACTTTGTAAGGCCGTCGAAATACCGACAGCTAAACCTAGACGTATAAACGCCGTAAAATATAAAGACATGATTTTTCCCACTCATTTATTAAAAAAAGTGGCGGGAATGTTTTAGGCTACCCCGCCATTAGCGGGGCATAAACAGGAGGAGGTGTTCGCAGTAAGAGATCAGGGGCTTGATAAAGATTCTTCCAAACAAATTTTGGCGAATATTCAAAGGCCTGATGTGCAATAAAAAGAATCGATTGTGGATTTTGTACAATCAAATGCGTCATAGACGGCAAATGGTCTTGATGATCTTCACCAAGTTGCAGATCGTTAGCCGTATTTTTGATGGGTTTGCTACTAGATTCATCAGATGCTTGATGTAATGAATGCTTTAGATTTTTTTCACTGCTGACGCATAAGGTATTTTGATGATGACCAAAGTGATAGCTTTGTAAAACTGGGGTTTGCTCTTCATGCACACAGAAAGCAGCTGCCATGTTCCAAAGGCTTTGGAACATGAACAATCCAACTAAGACTGTTATCCATGTCGCAGAACGCATATTCCATCAATCAAGAAAATTTTAACGATTATAAAGCTTGGAGTCGGTCGAAGGTCAAGTGAATCTTTGAATTCATCTTAAAAATGAATTGCCATAGAGATATAACGTAAGGCATTCGCATTAATCCCCTAACATGACACATTCTAAAGACAATCCATTGGTGCATGATTACGATTTTTATCAGCGAAACCTTTATTTTTAATTCAGTTCTGAATCATTCTTCAACTTAGCTTTTCTTGTCACAACTAAGCCGCAGAGAACTACCAATGTCGTAACACCTAAGGACAATGAAGTCTCATAACTGTAGGCTGGAGATAAAAACATATAGATCAGCACACTTAAGATCACCAGAATGACTGCCCATGTCAGCCATGGAAATAGCCACATTTTAAACGCAATTTCAGTTCCATTTTTTTCGATTTGTGTTCTCAATTTAAGCTGTGAAAATGCAATCACTAAATAAACCAATAAGGCAATTGAACCTGTTGTAGACAGTAAAAATCCAAATACTTGGCCTGGAAATAAATAATTGACTGCACAGCAAATTAAGCCAACTACAGACGATGCAAATACAGCAATAGCAGGTACACCAGAGGCATTAATAGATGTGACCCATTGAGGTGCTTCTTTGCGTGTCCCCAATGAAAATAGCATCCTTGATGAACTATAAAGTGCGGCATTCATACAACTTGCAACCGCAATAAAGACTACACTATCAATAATCAATTTTGATTGAGGGACATTTAAACTGACCAAGACATATTGGAAGGTGCCTAATTGTTGTAATTGCGGTGAACGCCAATCTACCAGTGCAACCGTTATAAAAATTGAAACCACAAAAAATAAGATGACCCGATACAACACTAAATTGGTTGCACGTTTAATTTTTTGTTCAGGATCTTTTGATTCTGCTGCAGCGATCGATAGTATTTCTACACCAAAGAATGAAAATGCTGAAATCAATATTGCTGAAAGTACACCACCCAGGCCATTTGGCATAAATCCATCATTTTTGAACAGATTTTCTACACCACTCACGTCAGGTGCTAAGGGCCAAAATCCAAATATTGCGGTGAGTCCAATGGCGATAAAAATCACAATAGCCAAGACTTTTATCAGAGAAAACCAAAATTCAAACTCACCAAAACTTCGAGTACTAAAAAAGTTGGCTAAACTGAGAAGCACAATGAAGAATGTTGCAAATACAGCACTGGATATTGATGGAAACCATGCATGCAAAATTTCTGCACCGGCAATTGCTTCAATAGGAATAACTAAAACCCAAAACCACCAATATAACCATCCGATAGTAAAGCCAGCCCATGGCCCTATGGCTTTTCTTGCATAGGTTGAAAATGAGCCTGTGTCAGGTTGAGCTACTGCCATCTCCCCCAACATTCGCATGACTAAAAAAACCAATATACTGGTAATAATATATGCAAGAACAGCGGCTGGCCCGGCTTTTGCGATAGCAGCAGATGACCCAACAAACAGTCCAGCACCAATTACACCACCAATACTGATCATCGTGATATGCCGATTAGATAGCCCTGCACCCAGTTTTGCAGTTGATTTATGTGTGGCTAAGCTATCATCATGCATCGATTAGATTCCCTGTCTGCACGTTCAGTCGTACAAATCATTATTTCCAAGATCATTAGGAATAAAAAAGGGAAAACGCTGTGTTCTCCCTTGTTTTGTAACAATTTAATCTAGAAAATGAGTTTTTCATAGTTCTAATCAAAACTTTAAGATGCATCTTAATACCATTTTTTCATCTAATTCACTGTTATTACTTATATAATTTATATTTATTTAAAAACTTATTTGACCATTTTCTAGATGCAAAATATGGGCTTTTAAATAATCTAACTCATCACCATGATGCGTGACATATATCATCGGCAGCGCCGACTGTTCTTTCACCGTGTTTAAAAATGGCAATATTTGATCTTTCAGCCTGCGGTCCAGCCCTGTCAGCGGTTCATCTAACAGCAGCAAGTCAGGCTGTGACAGCAATGCGCGGCCTATGGAAACGCGCTGCGCCTCGCCGCCAGAAAGTTCATGTGCCCGCCGTTTAAGCAGCGGCTTTAACTCAAGTAAAGCCACAACTTGATGAAACTGAAATTGCGCATTTTTCTTTGCGCTTAACTTCTCTGCATATTGCAGATTTTGCTGCACATTCATATGCGGGAAAAGCCATGCTTTTTGAAAAATCAGCGCAATACGGCGTTTATGCATCGGCACATTAATCTTCTGCGCTATGTTGAACACTTCACGCTGATTCAGCGAAATATAACCTTGCTGCGGCTGCAGCAGACCGGCCAAATTTTTCAGCAGCGTAGATTTTCCGCTGCCTGATGGCCCCATAATGCCAAGCAGCTGTTCTTGCATCTGCAGCCGAGCCTGCAATTGAAAATCTGCATATTGAAACTGAAAATCACACTGAAGCATGGCTTGCTCCGAGTTTTCGCTGATAGCGCTGTAAAATATAATAATTAGCAATCAATGCACCAAAAGCTGCGACCAGTGAAAGTACAACTAAACGCATTGCGGCCTCTTCACCATTTGGCTGCTGTATCAGCGAATAAATGGCAATTGGAATGGTTCGAGTTTCCTCTGGAATATTGCCGACAAAGGTAATGGTTGCACCAAACTCACCTAGACTTCGGCTAAATCCTAAAATGCTGCCAATTAAAATCCCCGGTAAAGCCAGCGGCAGGCTGATCGAGGCAAATACCCGTAAAGGATGTGCGCCTAGTGAGCCTGCAACCTGCTCCAGCTGTTGATTGATCATTTGAAAAGACAAACGGATCGGCTGCACAATCAGCGGAAATGACACAATCATGGATGCTAAAACGGCGCCTTTCCAATTAAAGGCCAGTTGAATGCCCAATTCATTGAGTAGCTTGCCGATCCAGCCATTTGAACCAAATAAAATCAACAACAGATAACCCAAAACGACTGGCGGCAATACCATGGGCATTTGCAGTAAAGCTTCAACTATAAACTTCAAATGAAAATCATAACGTGCTAAAACCCATGCCAGTGCAATTGCAAATGGCAAGCAAAATAAAGTCGCACAAATGGAAACTTTGGCTGAAAGATACAGCGCACTCCACTCTTCTGGGCTAAGCATACTTTAGCCTTTCACGCCAAAACCATAATGCTTAAAAAGCATTTTGCTTTGCGCATGGTCTTTAAGATAACGGTAAAACTTCACGGCCTCAGGTTTAGCTGCGCCTTGATGTGTTAAAGCCAATGGATAAATGATCGGTTGATGAGTATGATTTGGAAAAATCCCGGCTATTTTAACTTTAGAACTGATCAGCGCATCGGTACGGTAAACAATCCCCGCTTGGCACTCACCGCGTTCAACAAAAGCCAAAGCCGATCGTACATCATCTGTCCCGACAATCCTTCCATTCAAACTTGATAGCCAGCCCAACTTGGTTAGGCTTTGTTTGGCATATTTTCCAGCAGGTACAGACTCCATTTGCCCTGTACATAAGTGACCTTTGAATGCCTTGGCAAAATTAAACTGCGGCACGGCTTTAAATTGCATATTCACCGCTTTAGGCGTAATCAGCACCAAATCATTGCTTAGCATGTTGAATACTTGCTTTGCAGGTATTTTCTGTTTTTGCACCAAATAATTCATCCAGTCCACATCTGCTGAAAAATACAAATCACTTGGCGCACCGGCTTCAATCTGTTTGGCTAAAGCAGATGACGCGCCAAATACCGGTACAATTTTGATGTCTGGATTCTGTGCCTGATATTGCTTTGCAATATCGCTGATAGCATTGCTTAAACTGGCTGCAGCATAAATTTTGACTGTTTCCGCCTGAGATGCGCCAGCAATGAAGCTCACTCCTACTGCTAAAATAAATTTGAATCGCATAGCAAACTCCTAATGCTGAATAAATACGCCTTGAAGAATTTGTCCTGCTTGCACAGACTGCCCTGCAGGAATCCGAACAATGCAATTGGCTTGCATTAAATTGCTCAACATATGCGACTGCTGTTTAGACAGGCTGGTTAGTTGAAGCTTGCCTTGCTTATCAAAGTGCGCCGACATTCTTAAAAACCGCTCACGTGCATCTGCTTTTAGGTCATGTGTCATGACTGCGCTGAACCAGTCCAGCGCAGGTGTTTGACCTTGTAGGGCTTTCAATAATCTATCTGTATAAATTTGCATGCCGACATAGACTGCAGCGGGGTTGCCCGGCAGTCCGAGTAAATAACAGGAACTGCTGTCAAGACGTCGATATTGTGCAAACAGCATCGGTTTGCCGGGTTTTTGTTTCACTTTCCAGAAAATTTGCTGAAAACCGATGTCCAAGGCTGCCGGCCGAACAAAATCATAATCACCGACAGATACGCCGCCAGTCGTTAAAATTAAATTAAAGCTGTCTTTTAAACGGTTGAATAAATCTAAAACCGCCTGTTTTTCATCTGCAATATGAATCACTTCAACTTGGACGTGCTGCGACTGAAACCATACTAAAATCAGCGGCGCATTGGCATCAAATATTTTACCTGCACGATAATCTTCTATATTTTGTGCAACTTCATCACCTGTAATGACCACCGCAACTTTAGGGTAAGCGTAGACCTCACAATGAGAAATACCTGCCATACTCAGTGCTGCAATTGCGCCCACAGAAAGTTTTTGGCCTTTTCTTGCCAATATTTGACCCTCTGAGAATTCCTCACCTGCATCACGAATATCCGCATGCTTATTTAAAACTGAAGTCAATTCAATTTGCTGTGCATCCGCTTTCACAATTTCTTGCCGTGCTACTGTAGTCGTGCCTTCAGGAATCGGCGCGCCAGTAAATATACGGACAGCTTGGCCTGCTTTTAAAATAGTTTCAGCCGTTTGCCCTGCGCGGATTTCTCCAATGAGCTCAAATTGCGTACCTGCTTTAATTTCACCCGCCGCGCAAATGGCATAGCCGTCTACAGCGCTTTGAGCAAATAAGGGCAGCTGAATTTGTGAATGCACATCTGCCGCCAAATAACGGCCTAAAGCGTGTTGAAGTTCCAAAGTTTCATGCGCCAAACTTTGTGTATGTGTCTGAATCAGCGCAAGAGCCTCGTCAACTGAAATCAGTCCAGCCTCAGCACCGCAGCCTGTATGCAATACAGCTTGGTTCATTGATAGCCTCCTGCATGCGGAATATTCTTCTGCACATCAAATAGATGTACCAAGGCAGGTAAAATGGCAATAAGTGATTCTTTTGCGCCTTGTCTGCTGCCCGGCAATGTAATGACAAGGCTGTTATCTATATAGCCCGCAACACCACGGCTAAGCGCAGCATAAGGCGTGCGTTTTTGACCAAAACTGCGTGAAGCCTCCATCAAACCCGGAATTTCACGTTTTAACAGCGGCTGTATCGTTTCTACAGTTAAATCTTTTGGCCCTAAACCCGTACCGCCAACCGTCAATATCAGCGGGTATTGATTTTTTTGCTGCTCAATCAAGGCAAGCAGTTGTTCAGGACTGTCTGGTATCACTTGATAGCTGATATTGCTGAAGTTTGCTTCTTCCAATATTTCGAGGACATTTTGCCCTGCAGTATCTGATTTTTTACCGGCAGCAACCGTATCTGAAAGCACAATAATCGACGCCGATAAGCTTTCTTTCAATACACGGGTAAAATGTGATTTACCGCCTTTTTTCTTTTGCAGTTTCACCTGATCTAGGCATAAATCTTCAGGCTCACAGTGCGGTTTCAGCATGTCATACAGCGTTAAACCGGCAAGACTGACCGCAGTTAATGCTTCCATTTCCACACCCGTTGGGCCAATGGTTTCGACCACAGCACTGATTTCGACATGCGCCTCAAATAATTCATATTCGACATCTGCACGGTAGATCGGCAGCGGATGACACAGCGGAATGAGTTCATCCGTGCGTTTTGCGCCCAATATACCTGCAATCCGTGCGGTTTTCAGCGCATCGCCTTTTTCTGTATTGCCATTACGCAGCAGTTCAATGCAATGTGGCGGTGCATGCAGTATTCCAGTTGCAATGGCTGTACGGTAACTTTCCGCTTTCATGCCCACATTTTTCATTGCTTTATCCTTATTTTGTTCATTTTCAGCTGTAATATTGAAAATATTGAATTTTGGGTTTTATAAATGCCATTGGTAAATATTGGCGTTCAAATGCATGGTCTGGCTATTTTGATGTGAATGTTCGCATGACTCGCTATGAACATGAGCATGCTTCGTTTCGTGATCTGCCACTTCAGGCGCGTGATCCTTACGAATACAGCAGCCCTCTACATATTGACTGCTGCCATCCATATAAAACTCTTCTTTCCAAACAGGCACTTCATGCTTTACACGTTCAACCGCTTCTTCGCAGGCTGCAAAAGCTTCACGGCGGTGCGGTGCATAAGCCATAGCAATAATTGCAGTATCACCAATATCTAAACTGCCAATACGATGCACAACCCGTACATATGACACGTCGTATTTGGCTTGAATTTCCTGTTCAATTTGTCGGATCATTTTCTCAGCCACAGGCGCATAAGCTGTATATTTCAGGGCTTTTACCGCTTTGCCTTCATGGTGATTACGAACCGCGCCAATAAATACACCTATACCGCCGCATTCAGGAAATGCCTCAATGCTGTCAAAATCAGCTTGGCTGAATACCGTATCTTGTATGCGTGAAATATGCTTGAGCTCCATATTCAGCCTCCCGCTACAGGTGACAGCAGCACAACGGTGCTGTCCTGCACCAATGCGGTTTGTCTTGGTACAATATCTTCCCCAATGGCACAGGCGCAGCGTTCAAGCATGCTGAATGACTCCGGAAATTGATCTGTAACTTGCTGTAAAACCTCTGCAATTGATTGCTGTGCCAAGCAAGTCAGACTTAAATTCGCTGGCAGCAGGCGTTCAATAGCGCCAAAAGATTCTATTTTGATGGTGATCTGAGTCATCTTTAACCTCCAATCATATGCATGCTGATTTTTCTAGATGGGCTGGATTGGGTAGTTATGGCATGAAAGCCTTGTTCCTTCTGCCAAATGTAACCGCCTAATTTTTGCTGCAAAGCCATTGCATCGAGCGGCATTAACTCTGTTGTTTTACTGCTTTTCAGCTGCTGAATTTCATGGCTGAGATTTAA
Source organism: Acinetobacter sp. YH12128 (assembly GCF_013418655.1). NCBI lineage: Bacteria > Pseudomonadati > Pseudomonadota > Gammaproteobacteria > Moraxellales > Moraxellaceae > Acinetobacter > Acinetobacter sp. YH12128. The sequence goes on from NZ_VPBO01000025.1 coordinate 29,537, forward strand.
ACCTTTTCGGGCAAACAGGCAGTTAAAAAACTCGCCTTGCGCATTCAGTCTCAAACGGTCGCAGCTGCCGCAAAAAGAATTGCTGATGGTTGAAATAATACCTATAGGCAAGCCGTTGATTAAGTATGATCTGGCTGGTGACGCGCCTTGACCTTGCAGTGTTTGCACTTCAAAAGCAGTCTTTAGTTTATCCAGTATGTCTTGTTCAGTAACGACCGCAGCTTTAGACCAGTTTTGATCACCATCCAGCGGCATAAACTCGATAAACCGCAGTTCGAAACCTTTTTGCAGCGCCCATGCTGTTAATGGAATGATTTGCTGTTCATTTAGACCTTTGATTAACACAGCATTGATTTTTATTTCAAAGCCCGCTTGCTGAGCTGCTTCAATCCCGTCTAATACAGGCTGTAATTGTTTTTGCGTCAGCTGAAAAAATTGCGCTTCATCCAAACTGTCCAAGCTGATATTTATGCCATCTAGGCCAGCTTGTTTTAGGGCCTGTGCATATTGCTTCAGATAATGTCCATTGGTGGTCATGGAAATACGTTTAAGGCCTAGCTTTCTCAGCTGCTGCAGCTGTTCAATAAAATGCACAACGCCTTGACGCATAAGAGGTTCACCGCCGGTGATCCGGATTTGATCAATCCCGCGCAGCACCATAAACTCACAAAAATTGTAAAGTGATTCAAAACTAAGAAGATTATGCTTTTTCATCCACTCAGGATGTTCAGGCATGCAATAGACACATTTAAAATTACAGCGGTCTGTCACTGAAATGCGCAACTTGCGTTTTTCACGGCCAAACTGATCCTTAAAAATGGTCGCTGGCTGTAATTGTGTCATGCTGTTCATGTTTATCTTCCATGGTGCTGTCATTTGCCCTGTCTTAGCTCAGTACAAATTTTGCGCCCTCTTTTCTTGCAGTAAAAATTGCAATAAGTGTTCCAACTTTGCGCTTTTTTAAATAATTATTTTAAGCACTTTAGGTTTGATATTTTAATCAACAATATCAAACATTTACGTTTTATAGACCATAATATTAAACACAAATTGACGTTAAGGCGCTGATCTATAGGATATAAGCAGGCAGCTTTATTACTGAATAACGCGGTTGAAGTCTATCAATGGGACGTCATGCCTCTTCATTGGCTCAAAACTGCACTTGAACATCATCCATTCACATAAAAGCGCACAGCAAATTAAAACTTTTAAAGGAAATTCAGCTGACGGTGCTGCTGCAGCTCATCTAGAGAGTTAATACTGTGAAAAAAGAGTGCATTATTTTGAAAACGTGCAACTTGCATGTGCATTTTACTGAAACACCCCTTCAAACTGCGCTGTTTTTGATCAAGATGGGCTTGCAGCATTGTGAGACTGCTTCGTTTCAGCAAACAAAATGGATACAGCGCTTTGCCATTAATTTCCACAACTGCCACTTCACACAAGGGATCCCGCTGCATAGCCTGATGTAATCTCGAAAGCACTTTCTTCGGGATATAGGTCACATCGCACGGGACAAACAAAACATAATCCGACTGTACATGTGACCACGCGCTTTTCATGCCCATCAACGGCCCTAAAAAACCCGCTTCATCATCTTTATACAGCTTTATTGAAGGAATCATGCATTCATAGATTGAATGGTCACGATGGCTGTTAATCCAGACATTTGCAGCCCGTGATTTTAAACACTGATGAATCTTAATAAGCTGAATTTCATCATCAAATTTTTGTAAAACTTTATTTATACCGTTCATTCTGCGGGCTTGACCGCCCGCCAAAATGACCAAGTCTGTTTCTGGATAGCCTACTGATTTGGTGATTTTCTTCATCATTCTGCGTACTCCGTCTGACAGGCTTTAATTAAGCCTCGAATTTCTGATAAGCACGAACCGCAATTGCCGCCGGCCTTTAAACATGCAGTAACTTGTTTTTCATGGGTAATATTCTTTTCTTTAATGGTTTCGATAATGGTATTTTTACCGACTTTAAAGCAGCTGCACACCAGCGGACCTGCACTGTTGGTCATGTTCATCGGCTGACCTGCAAGCAGCGCTTTGCGGTGCGTTGCGCTGAGTCGTTCACGCTTAAACATGCCAGCAATCCAATCACGGTCTGGCAGCATAGAGCGTTGCGCAATATATAGACTGGCAATTAAATGCCCATCTTGCAGCACCACGGTATGACTCAAATCGGCAGTTTGATCTTCCAAATTCAGCCATTCAAAGCTTTCATCGGTAAATGGCAGTAATGTTTTCAGCTGCTGCGCTGTAGTGCTGAATTTTTGACGGTTTGCAAGTTCATAGCGAGTAGCTTTTGCTGTGGTGACTTTAGTCCACCAAATCGTATTTTGAATGGTAGATTGCACAATGTGTTCAAAGCCCTGACGCACGTACAGCACGCCTTGCCACTGTGTATAAAACGGCTGCACAAATACAGGTGTGTGTTTAAACTCAGGTTCGCCTGAAAGCGCATCAACCACAGGATTCACCACTTTGCCTATACGCGCATCCGATGCGACTTGGTCATTCCAATGAATTGGCGCAAAGATTTGACCGCGTCGAATTTTACTGCTGACCTGTGCACGTAAAATACATAAGCCCCACTGTGATTTCACCTCAACCAGTTCACCATCTTTGACACCAAATTTCAGTGCATCTTGCGGGTGTATTTCACAAAATGGCTCAGCGATATGCGTACTCAAATTTGCAGATAAACCTGTACGGCTCATGGTGTGCCATTGGTCACGGATACGGCCAGTATTTAAAATCAGCGGATATTCGCTGCAAACCTTATTTAGAGGATCAACAGCGGTTGTCGCGACAAATTTGGCTTTTGCATCGGCATGACTGAATTGGCCTGCTGCAAACAAACGGCTGACTGCATCAGCGCACTGATCTAACCGCCAAACTGGCCATTGCACAGGCTTTAATTCATCATAATCTTGTGCAGATAACTTACTTAAACCCTGCAAGTTAAAGTAGCGGAAAGACTCAGTTGTATCACGTTGATCTAAAGGCGCATTTTGATAAGCAGATAATTTTGCATGTTCAATAAATATGTCATAGCTGCTGCTGTAGTCAAAACCGCTATAACCCATCTTTTTCGCAACTTGTGCAATAGACCACCAGTCTGCTCTGGATTCACCCGGCGCATCTAAAAATGCAGTTTGACGTGAAATACGGCGTTCAGAATTGGTCACGGTTCCGTCTTTTTCACCCCAGCCCAATGCAGGTAAAAGCACATCTGCATATATTGCTGTGTCTGTGTCTTTGCAAATATCCGACACCACTACAAACTCGCATTGCTCTAAGGCACGTTTGACTTGATCTGCATCTGGCAAGCTCACAACAGGATTTGTCGCCATAATCCAAATGGCTTTGATTTTCCCGCTTTCTACAGCCTGAAACAGATCAACTGCTTTTAATCCCGCTTTATTGGCAATAAATGGACTTTGCCAAAACTCTTGTACTAATGCCTGATGCGCCGTGTTATCGACATCTAAGTGCGCAGCCAGCATATTGGCTAAGCCGCCAACCTCGCGGCCGCCCATCGCATTGGGCTGACCTGTCATAGAAAATGGCGCTGCACCTAATTTTCCGATTTTGCCTGTAAGTAAATGGCAATTAATAATACTGTTGGCTTTGTCTACACCGCGCGAAGACTGATTAACCCCCATCGAAAATAGCGACATAACTTTGTCAGTTTGCGCAAATTTTTCAAAAAATAGCTGTAATTTTTCTAAAGAAATACCTGTACGTTCAGCAACTGCTGTCATAGAAGTTTCTGTTTCACTTTGCTCCAGCGCTTGCATCAAACCTTGAGTATGTTTGGCGATAAAATCTACATCACTATGATTATTTTGTACTAGATACTGCAGCAAACCGTTGAACAGTGCGACATCTTGCCCCGGTAAAATCGGCAAATGCAAATCTGCAGCCTCACAGGTACTGGTAAAGCGCGGATCAATGACCACCACGAACAAATCACGTTCTTCTTTGGCTTTCATAATGCGCTGATACAGCACGGGATGGCACCATGCTGTATTGGATCCGACCAGCACCACCATATCTGTATGCTCAAAGTCTTCATAGCTTGCTGGTACAAGGTCTTCACCAAATGCACGCTTATGTGCCGCCACAGCCGATGACATGCAAAGCCGTGAATTGGTGTCAATATTTGCCGTACCTAAATAGCCTTTGACAAATTTGTTAACGGCATAGTAATCCTCCGTCAGCAGTTGGCCCGACACATAAAAAGCGATGCTTTCACGTCCGTAAAGATCTATACATTGCTGAAATTTTTCGGCAATCAAAGCTGTTGCTGTGTTCCAGTCTGTAGCCTGACGAGTATTAAATGGTGATGTTTGACGCCCAAGCATTGGCTGTAAGACACGTGTTTCTAATCCAATCGTATCGGCTAAGTTACTGCCTTTAATGCACAGCTTGCCATAGTTTGATGGATGGTTCGTATCGCCAGTCACACTGACTTTTTGCCCTAAAGCAGTCTGTTCAACTGTTGCGCTCACGCCGCAGCCGACACCACAATATGGACAGGTGGTTTGCGTTGTTTTAATTTTATTTTCTGTGGAGCTATGCAGTTCCACGATCGGGATGCTATTCACTTCTGCCGGCTCCTTTTTCCAAACTCAATTAATTGAGTGTTACGACCAATTTCAAAAGATGACTAAATTATTTAAATTTAAGTTAAAACTAACTATCGTGTGGTGGCATGGATGCCACCGTTGGGCGGGGTATAGGATGTACCCTTCGCCCAACAAAGGATTTTTGTCACTTTTGATCCTTCAAAAGTGAGGCAACACCTACGCAAATACAAATTTCTTAAAAATGAAATTGCGCGGTCGTGACTATATTCTTTGATTAATAATGAATCACCCTGCTTTCTTTAATGCAAAATCCTTACCAAACAGCAATTTGTTTCGGATACTTGAAATTGGAGTTTGATCTGAAATCAATTCTGCATACCACGCACCGTCTTCTGTATCACCAAACAGCACAGCGCCAATCACTCTATCTTTTTGAATAATAATGCGTTTATAAATTTGACGCTTTTCATCATTCAAAATGATGTCTTCAAAATCATCCTGCGGTTCAAAGTTTCCTGCTGAAAATACGTCACAGCCGCTGACTTTTAACTGCGTCGGAACCATAGGCGCTTTGAAGGTTAAGCTGCCATGTTCAGCCAAATGTGATGCACAAATGAAAGCCTGTCCCCAAAGCGGTTCAACCAGACCAAAGGTTTGACTGCGGTGTTCAATACATTCCCCAACGGCATATATACTTGGGTCAAAGGTTTGCATGGTGTCATTCACCATCACACCGCGTCCGCATCGAAGCTCTGCACTTTGTGCCAATGCAATATTTGGACGAATACCAACTGCAAACACGACAAGATCTGCAGCTAATACCGTGCCATCCTGCAAACGTAATTGCGTCACATGACTATCTTGCCCAATTAACTCTTGGGTATTCGCTGCAGTCAAAATCCGAATGCCTTTTTGCTCAATCGCTGATTTCAGCATCAGGCTGGCTTTTTCATCCAGCTGACGGTCCATAATACGATCCATCAAATGCAATACCGTAACATTCATGCCACGCTGTTTCAGACCATAAGCTGCTTCTAGCCCTAATAAACCGCCGCCAATCACCACTGCATTTTGCTTAGATTTACAGTAATCCAGCATGCGGTTTACATCATAAATATCACGGAAGCTGAGAACACCTTTTAAGTCAGTTCCCGGTATAGGCGGAATAAATGGCTTAGAACCTGTCGCTAAAATCAGACGGTCATAATCGATGACCAAGCCTTTTTCTGTGTATACCTGCTTGCGCGGACGGTCTATGCGTACCGCCGCATCACCTGCTACAAAACGGATATTTTTGTCTTTATACCAAGCATGTGAATGCAGCATGATATCTTCAATGGTTTTATCACCTGAAAGCACAGGTGAAAGCATAATGCGGTTGTAATTGCCCCAAGGCTCTTCGCCTATGACTGTAATTTCATAACGCTCTGGCGCCATATCCAGCAGATCTTCTAAGCAACGCATACCCGCTAAGCCATTGCCGACCAAAACTAGTTTCATCAGTTCAGACGATGGCGCGTTATTGGTAATATAGGTTTTTTGAGCAGTTGGACTAATCAGCACACGGCCATTTTCAATTTTGCTTGGAAAAACCAAGAGTTTTTGGTCTTTATCTTCTAAGCAGCGTCCAGTAGCAAGGCTGAAATGCTGTTTATAAATGGGTGATGCAATAACACGTTCACCCTGCAAGTCACCAATAATACCGCGGGACATAACATAGGCTTGGCTAAATGGGTCTTGATTGCTGAGCGCATAAACCCGCTTTTCTTCACCGACACGGAATATCGCAATTTGCTGATTTTCAATCAGTGCGCCCACACCTGTATTTGGCGTAATATCATCTAATGCACAAACATCAAACCAGTCTAAATCATTCATTTCTTTTAAAATTGTCATATTCTTGATCCTTTTTAAACTTCTTTTAGATCACTATCTTTTCATTTTCGCCTTAGCGAGAAACCGAATAAGGATGTAAATCAAATAAAAGAAGTTTTAAATTCGTTATTCTCTTAAGCTTCAACCACTGGAATGCGTGTCGTATCGCGTTCAGCTTCTGTTTTGGGTCTGATTTGACCGCGAACGGATGCAAACTGAATATGCGGATCATTTTGCTGTTCTGCTTTTGCATTCACGAAAGTCACAAAGCGTTTACGTACTTCAGGATCTTCTACAGCAGTACGCCATTCATCTTGATATGTACCCACAACATGGCTCATACGGCGTTCAAGTTCAGCAGCTACGCCAAGCGAATCATTCACAACGACATCTTTCAGGTAATCTAAACCGCCTTCCATGTTGTCGCGCCATACAGAAGTACGCTGCAAACGGTCTGCTGTTTGAATGTAGAACATAAAGAAACGGTCAATGTATTTGATCAATGTTTGCGTATCTAAGTCTGATGCCAAAAGCTCTGCGTGACGCGGCTTCATACCGCCGTTGCCGCATACATAAAGGTTCCAGCCTTTTTCAGTCGCAATCACGCCAACATCTTTACTTTGCGCTTCAGCACATTCACGGGTACAGCCTGATACTGCCATTTTCAATTTATGCGGTGAACGCAGGCCTTTGTAGCGGTTTTCTAGGAAAATCGCCAAACCCACAGAGTCGTCTACGCCATAGCGGCACCAAGTACTGCCGACACATGATTTCACTGTACGCAATGATTTACCGTATGCATGACCAGACTCAAAACCTGCAGCAATCAATTTTTCCCAAATTTCAGGCAACTGATGCACTTGTGCACCAAACATATCGACACGCTGACCACCTGTCAGTTTGGTATATAGACCATATTCTTTCGCAATTTGACCTACGGCAATTAATCCATCCGGAGTAACTTCACCGCCTGCCATACGTGGCACGACTGAATAAGAGCCGTCTTTTTGTATGTTGCCTAGGTAGTAGTCATTACTGTCTTGCAAGCCTGCATGGCTTGGTTTAAGTACAAAGTCATTCCAGCATGACGCTAGGATATTGGCTGCCGTCGGTTTACAGATGTCACAGCCTAAACCATGGCCATGCTGTTGAATCAGGTCATCAAAGGTTTTGATTTCGTTCACACGTACCAAGTGATAGAGCTCTTGGCGTGAATAAGCAAAGTGTTCACATAAATGGTTATTTACCGTTACACCTTGACGCTGAAGCTCCGATTTAAGTACTTGAGTGACTAATGGCGCACAGCCGCCGCAAGCTGTTGCAGCTTTGGTGCATTTTTTCAATGCGCCTAAAGAAGTCGATCCGTCAGCAATGGCTGAGCAAATGTCTGCTTTAGAGACGTTGTTACATGAACAAATCGTTGCACTGTCTGGCAGCAGATCGACACCGCTGCCGCCCGATTTACCAGCAGATTGTGCATAGCCCGGCATGATTAAGCTTTCAGGGCTTTCTGGAACTTCTAAGCCATTCAGCATCATTTGCAACAGGTCATTGTATTCTTTAGCACAGCCCACCAATACTGCACCAAGCAGCTTAGTTTTCTCTGCATTCACGACTATTTTTTTATAAACCTGAGCTGCTTCATCTGCATAGAAATAGCTTAAAGAATTTGGTGTCATTGCATGCGCATCGCCTACAGATGCAACATCAACACCCATCAGTTTCAGCTTGGTGCTCATATCTGCACCAGCGAAAAGCGTGCAGTTTTGTTCCATCACATGCTTTGCTGCAATACGCGCCATGTCATAGCCCGGCGCAACCAGGCCATAAATTTTATTTTGCCAAAGCGCACATTCACCAATGGCATAAATGTCTGGGTTTGAAGTTTGGCAATAGTCATTAATCGCAATGCCGCCACGCTCACCAATGGCTAAACCACTTTGGCGCGCTAATTCATCGCGTGGGCGGATACCTGCAGAGAATAAGATGATGTCGGTTTCCAGTTCAGAACCATCACCAAACTTCATTACATGCTTCGCATTTGCACCGTCTTCAATGCAAGATGTTGATTTTTGCGTATGGACTTTAACACCTAGATTTTCAATTTTCGAGCGTAAAACTTTACCGCCTAGATCATCAATCTGAACTGCCATTAAGCGTGGTGCAAATTCAACAACATGGGTTTCTAAGTTTAAATCACGCAGCGCTTTTGCTGCTTCCAGACCCAATAAACCGCCGCCAATCACCACACCTGATTTTGCATTCAAGCTTGCAGCACGAATAGCATCTAGGTCGTCAATGGTACGGTACACAAAGCAGTTTTCACGCTCATTGCCTGGAATTGGCGGCACAAATGCATATGAACCTGTTGCGAGCACCAGCTTGTCAAAAGAAAGAATATCACCGTGATTGGTCGTGACCGTTTTATTACGCTGATCAATTTCAACCGCTTTGGTGCTCAGGCGTAAATCTATACCGTATGCATCAGCAAAGTCGCTGCGGCACAGGGTTAAGTCTTTCGCTGACTTGCTGCTGAAGTATTCAGTTAAATGCACACGGTCATAAGCAAGACGCGGCTCTTCAGCTAAAATGGTTAATTCAACATCATCACCTGCGTGTTCCAGTACAGATTCGATAAACTTGTGGCCAACCATGCCATGTCCAATCATGATGATTTTCATATTCTTACTCCGCAATTTTTTTTTGTTTGCCCCTAAAGCGCTATGTTTTGTTTAGAGGCAACTTTCAGTATTAGTTTTGAGCTTCAGCTAGATTTCTTTCATTCACAGCTTGTTCAAACAAACGCTGTTCTTTTTCTTTATGCTCTACAGAAAAGCGGATCATCAGTACACAGCTGGCTGCAATCACCACCAAACCGCCAAGCACCATTAGCGTGGTTTGTATATCCAGCATGCCTTTAAGCAAAAAACCTGCAGCCACTGCACCTACGTTACCGCCTGCACCGATAATGCCTGCAACACCGCCTAAAGCATCACGGTCAATGAATGGCACCAGCGCATAGGTAGCACCGCAAGCCATATGTGTGAAGAGCGCAAAGACTGTCATTGCAAGGATTGCAAGCACTGCAGTATTCATTTGTGAGAAGACAATCAGGAATAAGCCTTCTAGCAGAATCATGGCAAATAACACTTTGGTACGGCCATCTAAGCCTTTTTTAGTCGCTACTTTGTCCGAAACAATGCCGCCAAGCGCACGAGCAAACAATGCAAGCAAACCAAAGATACCTGCTGCCATACCCGCCTCTTTTAATCCAAAGCTGAAATGGTCGACGTAGTACATTGCTACAATGTTGTGAATAAAGATTTCAATACCGAAACAAGCTGCGTAAGCGCCAAATAGAATCCATACACGGTAATTGCGTGCTGCATGCATTAGAATTGCCAAGCCGCCTTTTTTGTCACTGCCAACACTGATGCCTTGTTCGCGAAGTTCTTTAAAGTTGCCTTGCGGACAGTCTTGTGTGAACTTCCAGTAAAGCGCACCAACAATCAGCATCATCACACCGGGTACAATCAGCGCAATACGCCAGCCCATCGCTTGCTCTACACCAAACATAACGAGTGCGCCAAGCAGTAAAGGCATAAGGGCTTGAGTTGCACCGCCGCCTGCATTGCCCCAGCCTGCTGTTGCAGCATTGGCTGTACCCACAACATTAGGCGCAAACATAATGCTTGTATGGTATTGAGTGATGACGAAGCTTGCGCCAATCGCGCCGATCAGCAAGCGGAAGAAAAGAAAGGATTCATAGCTGCTCGCAGAAGCGACACCAAAGACTGGAATACTGCCGATGATTAATAAAGCTGTATAGGTTTTACGCGGGCCATATTTATCACATAAAGGACCAACGATCAGACGGACTAAAATCGTGATCGCAACAGCGGCAATATTAATATTGGCAATTTGATCTTTCGTGAGGTGAAATTCGCCAGCAATCACTGGCATCAACGGTGCACAGGCAAACCATGCAAAGAAGCAAACAAAGAATGCGAGCCAACTCATGTGGAAGGCCCGCATTGCTGCTGAAGAAAAATTAAATAGACTTATTTTTGTGGCTTTTTTGGCATTTAAATTTGAAGACATAACCTTCTCCTGACTGAACTGAACGCATGAATTACTCGGTTATGTCGCTAACACATAACAGAGTCGATCAGAACGGACGTCGTTGGCCGTCTAACAAATTTTTAGAGTCTTCTTTGACTCAATAAGTATTAAGCACGATACGTGCCAAGTTTTTATTTCAATCGTAAATTTCATCTCTATATTTAAGCATTGAGCGCCGATCTATCCGAAAATAAGCGAATTAAGGTAAATAGATAGTCAATATGCCTATAGAGATGCGGCTGAATATTCAAACGTGGTTCAGCCCTGCACAAGATCAGTGCACGGAAATGGTTCAATTTTAAAATGTGCATATAACCAAGCTAAAATTTAGAAGCAGATTTATATTTTGTATTGTCTTAAAATTTGGCATTTAAATTGCTTAGAAAACTCAATACGTATTTGTTTGGCTCTGTCTGAGCGTTTGCATGCCAAAACTAAAAATAGCCCTAATTGATGATGATCAAGAACGCGCTGAATTTATTCAAGCCTCATTAATTCAACATGACTTTGATGTGGTCGCCAGTTTCATGATTGATCATTTAAATATGTCATATCTGCAAAATATTCAGGCAGATGTGATTTTATTGGATATGGATCATCCACATCGCGATGTCATTGAAAGCTGTGTCAGCCAATTTGACTTACCGACTGTTCTGTTCACTAAAAATTCGAGTCTTGAAATCATCCGAAGCGCGATTGATGCGGGTGTCACGGCATATATTGTCGATGGTATTGACCCTGCACGTTTGAATAGCATTTTAGAAATTTCGATTGAACAATATAAAAAGCATAAAAAACTGCTGAATGATTTGGCTGAAACCAAGTGCAAATTGGCCGATCGAAAAGATATTGAAAAAGCCAAAGTGCTTTTAATACAAATGCATGGTTTAACCGAAGATCAAGCATTTAATTTGCTGAGAAAAAATGCCATGAGTCACCGTATGACGATGGGTGAAATGGCGCGCCGACTGCTTGATGCGCAAGCGCTGTTACAGTCTCAATTTAAGGAATAAACCATGCAAAAGCTTGAAAAAACTGATATTCAATTGGGCTATATTCCTTTACTTGACTGTGTTGCTTTGCTCTGGGCAGAACATCAAGGGTATTTTGCTGAACAAGGGTTAAATGTCACACTAACTCAAGAACCGTCTTGGGCAAGTTTACGTGACCGTCTAGCTTTTGGTTTTTTAGATGCAGCACACTGTTTATCGGCCATGCTGCCTGCGTCTGTGACGGGCAAAGACCATCTCGGCATCCCCTTACAAACCTCACTAACGCTCAGTACCAATTGCGCTTATATTAGTCTGAGTCAAAAGCTCTACTATGAATTAAAGATCCATGCATTAGATCTACCAATTAATTCAGCAGAGAAAATCGTATCTGCGATAAAGCAGAATCAAACGATTCAGTTGGCGCATGTTTTTCAGCATTCGATTCATCATTATATTTTAAGAGAATGGTTGGCACTTGCCGACACAGAACTCGCTCAAACGCAGACCTTTTCAACTCTACCACCGCCTTATATGGTGGAAGCAATATCAACGCAACGAATTGATGGATTCTGTGTCGGAGAGCCGTGGAATACGCAAGCTGAAATACAAGGCTATAGTCGTATCATCGTCAATAGCCAAGATATTATTAAGCCTATACCAGATAAGGTTTTGGCTTTTACTCATGATTGGGCAGAAAAACATCCCAATACCTTAAAGGCGATCAATCTTGCCATCCAAAAAGCACAAAACGATCTACTTCAACAAACACATTTCTCAGAAATATTTTCTTTGTTAAAGCAATATCACATCATCCGTTTTGATTGTTCTGAGCAGATTCACGTCGAGGCTTTTCATCGGATCAAAAGCATCATTCAAAATTTTGGCAAGACCCAAGCGCCACAAACTTCAGACTTTGAATGGATGATTCAAAAAATGCAGCAATACGATCAATTAAATATTGAAGATGAAAAGGTTTTTGAAATAGCACAATCTTGTATTTATCAGGATGCTTTGGGCTGAAGTGATTGATATTTCATAAGACCCTATCATCTGAATAGTGGATCTTGTGTTACATCGACCATGAAACCTTGATTAGTTATGCATCTGCATCGATGGCGTGTAAGTCGATATTTTCTTCAACGAAGACTTCACGAATGCAATCCAGTATCTTTGGAATGTAATTACTATGATCCATATTTCGTACTGACAAAGAGATTGGACTATAGGCTTCCAAATCTAAGATTGGGATGTACATCAAATTTTTCATGCCAATATCACTGGCACTTTCAGGAATCAGGGAAATGCCCTCTCCTGACGCCACCAAGCCCAAAGCCATATGAATTTCACGCACTTCGGTTAAATGTTTAGGTACAAGTCCTAATTCGGTAAATATCGATTGAATGAGGGTGGAAAAATTCGGTTTAGGTGTTGTTGGGTAGGCAAAAATTGGTTCATCTAAAATTTGAGAAAGATAAATGCCTTTGTCTTTAAATTCAGCCAAATGATGGTTTTTATGAATAGCTAAACGTAGCGCTTCTTTTCTTAATAAAACACGTTTAATGGACGGATCGGTTAAGCGAAGTCGTCCAAAACCAATATCGATTCGACCGGTTTTTAAGGCTTCAATCTGGTCGCGTGTGCCACATTCTATGAGTTCAACATGAATATCTGGGTTGCGTTGTCGAAATAGATAAATAATTTGCGGCAATAATGCGTATAAAAGCGAACTGACATAACCAATGCGGACAGTTTTATCAACGGCATTAATTCGCTGTGCCATGGTTGTGGCCTGGGCGGTATGCGTCAATATCTGCACAGCATGCTCATAAAAGAACATACCAGCTTCTGTGGTTTTCACGGGTCTAGAACCACGCTCAAACAAGGTAATGCCCAGTTCTTCTTCAAGCTTTTGAATTTGGCGGCTCAAAGGCGGCTGAGCAATACATAATTTTTCTGCTGCCTTGGTAATACTTTGCTCTTCAACCACGGTGACAAAGTAACGTAAGTGCCTTAATTCCATTTATATACCTTTTAAGTATCTAAAAATACCAAAATCGCTCTAGTTAAAGATATTACATTAAATTAGGGTATATAAATAGTTGGATAGATAAGAAATACGCAAGATGTATAAGTCGATTGAAACCCTGCTCGTGGAAATCCCAACAATCCGTCCGCACAAGATGGCTGTTGCAACCATGCAAACGCAAACCCTTGTTTTGATTAAAATCACCACCGAAGATGGTTATATCGGTTGGGGTGAAGCGACGACGATTGGTGGTCTAGGCTATGGTGAAGAAAGCCCTGAAAGCATTCGTACCAATATTGAAACTTATTTTAGTCCTTTACTGAAAACTCTCACTGGTTTGAATGTTGCTCAAACCATGCAAGCTATTAAACGTAGTATTAACGGCAATCGCTTTGCTAAATGTGCCATTCAAACGGCGCTACTCGATATTTTGGCGCAGCGTTTAAATCTGCCCTTAAGTGAAGTATTGGGCGGCCGTTTACGTGACAGCTTGCCTGTTCTTTGGGTACTTGCATCTGGCAATACGGAAAAAGACATTGCCGAAGCACAAAAAATGATTGCGGCAAAACGACACAATATTTTCAAACTTAAAATCGGTTCACGCCCCGTTGAAGCCGACGTTGAACATGTTTTAGCCATTAAAAAAGCGTTAGGTGCGGACATTTCTATCCGTGTGGATGTTAACCGTGCTTGGTCTGAATTAGATGCCATTAAAGGCATTCAGTTGTTACAAGATGGTGGTGTTGACCTGATTGAGCAGCCTTGCGCGATCGATAATATTGACGCAATGCGCCGTTTAACTCGTCGTTTTGATATTGGGATTATGGCAGATGAATCACTGATGGGGCCTCAAACGGCATATCAACTTGCTCGGCACAATTCTGCCTCTGTTTTTGCAGTCAAAGTTGCACAGTCTGGCGGTTTAATCGAAGGCTGTGAGGTTTCAAAAATCGCCAAACTTGCGGGTATCGATTTATACGGTGGAACCATGCTTGAAGGTCCTGTAGGCACTATTGCATCGGCACATGCATTTTCTACATTTGACAATTTAGCTTATGGCACTGAGCTTTTTGGTCCATTGCTGTTAACTGAAGAAATTTTAAAAACCCCACTTCAATATCAAGATTTCGAACTCAAGATTCCAACCACGGCAGGTTTAGGGATTGAAATTGATGAAAACAAAATTGATGACTTACGTCGTAAATAACATTTAGCTAGGAGTAAGAAATGCTTTTCCAAGTACGCATGGATGTCAATATTCCATTAGATATGCCAGTCGAAAAAGCCAATGAAATTAAAGCTGTAGAAAAGGCTTATTCACAAGATCTACAACGTCAAGGTAAATGGCGTCATATCTGGCGCATTACTGGTCAATATTCAAATATCAGTATTTTTGATGTTGAAAGTAATGAAGAGCTACACAACATTTTACAAGGATTGCCCCTTTACCCGTATATGAATATTGAAGTTATGGCTTTAAATCGTCATCCATCTTCTATTCGTAGTGATGACAGCTGATGCGATTGGATTCCAATTGGGTAACACATGATTGGAATCAATTTTCTGCATTTTTAAGTTTGTAAATATTTGAAATAAAAGATTATCTGCCTTGTATGACTGAAGTGGTTAGTCAGGTAAATAGTTTTATCGTTCTTGATGAAGGATCGTAGCATGATTGATAAAAGTACCGCTTCCTTAACAGAAGCACTTTCTCAAATTAAGGATGGATCAACCATTATGATTGGCGGTTTCGGTACGGCTGGTCAGCCTGCTGAACTGATTGATGGACTGATAGAACTTGGGATCAAAGATCTAATCATCGTCAACAACAATGCAGGTAATGGTGACTATGGACTGGCTAAATTACTCAAAGCCGGTGCTGTCCGTAAGATGATCTGTTCTTTCCCTCGCCAATCTGACTCTTGGGTGTTCGATGAATTATATCGTGCAGGAAAGATAGAACTTGAGCTTGTACCACAAGGTAATTTGGCTTGCCGTATTCAGGCAGCTGGTATGGGTCTGGGTCCAATTTATACACCAACAGGTTTCGGTACATTGTTGGCAGAAGGCAAACCTACACTCAATTATGAAGGCAAAGATTTCGTCCTCGAAAATCCAATTAAAGCCGATTTTGCTTTAATCAAAGCACATCAAGGCGACCGCTGGGGCAACTTGGTCTACAACAAATCAGCGCGTAACTTTGGCCCCATTATGGCCATGGCGGCAGATGTGACAATTGCACAAGTCTCAGAAGTGGTTGAACTTGGTGCATTAGACCCAGAGCACATTATTACCCCTGGCATTTTTGTACAACATGTTGTGGCTGTTCAACCTGCACAGCTTGAGCAATCTGCATAAATCACGTGAGGAAAGAACCATGAGCTATACCAAATTAACCCGTGATCAAATTGCAGAACGTGTTGCACAAGATATTCCAGATGGCGCTTATGTCAATTTAGGCATTGGCTTACCCACCAAAATTTCAAATTATTTACCAACGGACAAAGATGTTTTTCTACATTCAGAAAATGGCCTTTTGGCTTTTGGTCCTCCTCCGGCTAAAGGCGAAGAAGACCCTGAATTAATTAATGCAGGAAAAGAGTTTGTTACTATGCAGACGGGTGGCTGCTTTTTTCACCATGGCGACTCTTTTGCCATGATGCGTGGTGGTCATTTAGATATTGCAGTACTAGGCGCTTTTCAGGTTGCCCAAAATGGTGACTTAGCAAATTGGCATACTGGCGCGCCAGATGCAATTCCGGCAGTTGGTGGTGCAATGGATTTGGCTGTTGGGGCAAAAAAAGTCTTTATTACCACAGACCATGTGACCAAAAAAGGTGAACCGAAAATTGTCGCTGAGTTGTCATACCCTGCGACAGGCCTGCAATGTGTAGATCGTATTTACACAGATTTGTGCGTCATTGATGTGACGGTGGAAGGCATGAAAGTCATTGAAAAAGTTGAGGGCTTGAGCTTTGACGAATTGCAGTCAATGACAGGTGCGAAGCTGATAGATACGACAGCATAAAGCAAAAAGTCCCTCCTTGATTAAAGGAGGGATTTTGGGAGGATTAATTTAAAAAATTAACTTCCTGTAAATCCCTCCCAACCTCCCGTTAAAAGGGAGGAGCTGAGTTTTTAGGATTTATAAAATGAAAAATGCCTATATTATTGATGCAATCCGCACCCCTTTCGGTCGCTATGCGGGCGGTTTAGCAGCAATGCGTACCGACGACCTAGGTGCTTTACCCATTAAGGCACTGATGCAGCGAAATCCAAGTATTGCTTGGGAGTCTGTTGATGACGTGATTTACGGCTGTGCGAACCAAGCCGGTGAAGATAACCGTAATGTTGCACGAATGTCGTCGCTACTCGCAGGTGTACCTTTTCAAGTTCCTGCTACAACTGTGAACCGACTTTGTGGTTCATCACTTGATGCAATTGCGATGGCAGCCCGTGCAATTAAGGCAAATGAAGCAGACTTAATTATTGCCGGCGGTGTTGAGAGTATGTCCCGTGCACCCTTTGTTATGGGTAAATCGGAAAGTGCTTATGGACGCAGCCAAAAGATTGAAGACACCACCATGGGCTGGCGTTTTATCAATCCAATCCTTAAGCAAATGTATGGCGTGGAAACCATGCCTCAAACCGCTGAAAATGTGGCAGAACAATTCAACATTAACCGTGAAGATCAAGATGCTTTTGCCTTAGAAAGTCAGCGCCGTACAGCCGCTGCACAAGCCAATGGTTTTTTTGAGAAAGAAATCATCCCTGTCGTCATTCCACAGCGTAAAGGCGACCCACTGATAGTTGATACAGATGAGCATCCACGTGCATCGACGACAGCAGAAGGTTTGGCAAAACTCAAACCTGTGGTGAAAGCAGATGGGACGGTAACAGCGGGCAATGCTTCAGGGATCAATGATGGTGCGGCTGCACTACTGATTGCTTCAGATGATGCTGTCAATAAATTTAAGTTAAAGCCACGGGCCAAAATTATTGCGGCAACGGTGGTGGGTGTTGAACCCAAAATCATGGGCTTTGGTCCTGCGCCTGCCATCAAAAAGCTATTAGCTCAAACAGGTCTAAGCCTTGAACAAATGGATGTAATCGAGCTGAATGAAGCTTTTGCAGCTCAAGCCTTAGCGGTAACCCGTGAACTAGGTTTAGAAGATGGTGCTAAACATGTTAATCCAAACGGTGGCGCTATTGCTTTGGGGCATCCTTTAGGTGCATCTGGAGCCCGTTTAGTTACGACTGCGTTAAATCAACTTGAGGCAATTTCAGGTCAATATGCCCTCTGTTCGATGTGCATTGGTGTCGGTCAAGGCATCGCTTTGATTATTGAACGTGTTTAATCCTCAATAAAAGTCCACCTTATCAAAGGGGGGATTTAGGGGGATTTATAAAATTAAGGATTCAAAACATGCCTACATTTATATCCAATGATGCAACGATTAATTACGCAACCTTTGGTGACCACACACGACCTGTGATTGTGTTTTCTAATTCTTTAGGCACAAAGTTCAGCATGTGGCAGCCTCAGATAGAGGCACTACAGCAGGATTATTTTGTGATTTGTTATGATACACGTGGTCATGGTGCATCTTCTGCCCCTCAAGGGCCATATAGCCTTGATCAATTGGGTACAGATGTCATCCATTTATTGGATCATTTAAATATTCAACAAACCACATTTTGTGGAATATCGATGGGTGGTTTAACAGGCCAATGGCTTGCAAAACATCATCCTGAACGCTTTAACCATGTCATTGTATGCAATACCGCTGCAAAAATTGGGCAAGAATCAGCTTGGAATGAACGTGCGCAATTAGTCCGTCAACAAGGTCTGGAACCAATTGCAGAAACGGCAGCATCACGATGGTTTACAGAACCCTTTATCCAAAGTAACACAGCAACTGTACAATCTTTGAGTAACGACCTCGGAGCTGGCAGCCCAGAAGGTTATGCAAGTTGTTGTGAAGCTTTGGCTAAAGCGGATTTGCGCAATGAAATCTCGTCTATTCGCATACCGGTATTGATTATTGCAGGTCAACAAGACCCTGTAACTACAGTTGTAGATGGTCAATTCATGCAAGAACGCATCGCAAATAGCCAATTATTTGAAATTAATGCATCGCATATTTCAAACATTGAACAGCCTGATGCATTTAACCAAACACTCATCTCTTTTATCAGTGCTTAAATCCTGCATATTGTTCTTCGATAAAATTTAAAAAACATAAAGCCCAAATTGATTTGGGCTTTATGTTTTATGTGTTGAAAGTTTTAGGTTCTTTGCAACTCATTGACTGCTGCACCGCGTAAACTGAGCCAGTCAGAACGACGTTTAAATAATGCAGGTGCGGCAAAATTAATTTGGTCAATAAATTGTTGTAAGTCTGCATTAAGCAGTTGACCATTTTTGACCAAAACTTTTCCTGCAACCATCGTCATCACGACATCTTGGCCCTGAACTGCATGGACCAAGTTTGTATGTAGATTAAATAAACTACCTTGGTTGATTAAAGGAGTCATGCGAGGTGTAGCGGTATTTACCACGATTAAATCCGCCTGCTTTCCGACTTCAATTGAACCAATTTGTTGCTCAAGTCCTAATGCACGCGCTCCATCTCGAGTTGCCATTTGACAAACTGACCATGAATCTAAAGCTGCTGCATCTAAATTTGAAAATTTAGCCAATAACGAAGCTGTTTTCATTTCCTCAAATAAATCTAAATTGTTATTTTCCTTTTCACCATCTGTACCTAAACCCACGGCAACGCCTTGTTTGAGCAATTGAGTCACAGATGCAGCGCCTGAGGCAAGTTTCATATTTGAAATGGGGTTATGCGCAACCCCAACGTGATAATGTTTAAGCAGCTGAATTTCGTCATCATCTAACCATACACAATGCGCCAGTAAGCATTGAGGCACATCGAGCATGCCTAATTTTTCAAGGGTCTGAACAGGCCGCATGCCATAACGTTTCAGATTTTCTACGACATCAAACTTGCTTTCATTACTATGGGTGTGAAATCCAGTTTGATAGTCCTGACACATTTTTTGGATGCGACCTAAGGCCTGATCTTCTGCATAAAATAAATGTTCTAGCCCCACCCAGACCTGAATACGACCTTCTGCTCGCATGTGCCATCGTTGAATCAGCGCTTCATTGCTATCTAGTGTTTCAAAATAATTATGGTCTGGATGTTCTGCGACATACGGAACCAATACAGCTCGAATCCCTAAGTCTTCGGCTACTTCGGCACTGCCATCCATATAGCGCCACATATCAACAATCGTGGTCGTCCCTGACAGCAGCGCTTCGACATAACATAAATAGGAAGCCAATTTTGCATCTTCGGGTAATAACACTCGGTGCATGGGATCAATAAATTGTTGTAACCAGTCCCAAACAGGTAAGCCCTCCGCGGTGCCGCGAAGTAAGCCCGAATGACAATGTGTATTGATTAAACCTGGCATCAACAATCCATCGGGATAATGCTCATGTATCGCATCTGGGAACTGCTTTAAAAGCTCTTCTCTCTTGCCAATTGCTTGTATCACTTGGCCTTTGACTAATACTGCCCCATCTTGAATATAGTCTAAGGACGAATTCATAGTTAATACATGGCCTGCACTCAGTAATTTCATTCATTTGCTCCTTTGAACATTGTGTTATTGGCCAAAATTAAGGGCTGAAGGTTTTCCCAAGTGAAGCTGGTAAATTCAGTTTTAGATGTTTTTTATTACGAGAAATCAGCACTAAAACCACAATCGTTGCCACATATGGAAGTGCAGAAAGCAATTCATTCGGCACATTTAAACCTAATGCTTGGGCATGGAACTGAAGGATCGTAACGCCACCAAATAGATAAGCTCCGAGCATTAAACGGGTAGGTTTCCATGTTGCAAAGACCACCAATGCAATCGCAATCCAACCCCGACCTGCCACCATGTTCTCAATCCACATCGGCGTATAGACTGTTGATAAAAATGCGCCACCTACTCCAGCCATAGCACCACCAAAAAGAACCGCACAGTAGCGAATCGCTAAGACGTTATAGCCCATAGCATGCGCACTTTCTGGTGACTCGCCCACTGCTTTTAGTAGCAGACCAAGGCGAGTTTTTGTGAGTACCCACC
Organism: Acinetobacter sp. YH12128; assembly: GCF_013418655.1. Taxonomy (NCBI): domain Bacteria; kingdom Pseudomonadati; phylum Pseudomonadota; class Gammaproteobacteria; order Moraxellales; family Moraxellaceae; genus Acinetobacter; species Acinetobacter sp. YH12128. The sequence continues at coordinate 50,307 of NZ_VPBO01000025.1, forward strand.
AAATAATCACAAAAGCCAACATGGACAAATACACAACATAGTTATGCTGAAATAAAATAGGCCCTAAGACAGGTATTTCACTTAAAAGCGGGATGTCTAAACCCTGTAAGCCGGGCAATGCCATGCTCACGTAGTTTTGTCCTATAAATGCTGAAATTCCGATACCGAAAATTGTGAGTGCTAAACCGCAAGCGGACTGGTTAGTACTTAAAGAGAGGGTAAAAAATGCAAAAATCAGTGCCATCAATGTGCCTGCAAGGCCACCGACCATTAAGGCACTTGCCACACTCGCATCATATTGTGCAGCGAAGGCAAAGCCAGCGATAGCACCAACCAACATCATACCTTCTACACCGAGGTTTATGACCCCTGTCCGTTCTGCGACTAATTCACCAAGACCTGCAAAAATGAGTGGCGTTGCTGCGGCGATCGTGCCAGCTAAAATGGCTGTAATTTCAATGCTCATACATTTCTCCTCAATCTAAGCCGTAGTCGCTTGACGATCTGTCAGCGTTTTATTTTTTTTCGGTGCAAAACGATAGCGGTTTTCAATCAAGGCATCTGAAGCTAAAAGGAAAAATAACAATAAGCCTTGGAAGATACCTGTAATCGCAACCGGAAGTTGCAGCTGCATTTGTGCCATTTCCCCACCCAAATAAATCAGTGCCATCAATAAACCTGAAAGAACGATTCCAATTGGGTTTAAACGACCTAAATACGCCACAATAATGGCTGCATAACCATAGCCCGGAGAAATGTTTGGATTTAACTGTCCAATAGGCCCTGCAACTTCACAGATGCCTGCAATCCCCGCCATCAATCCTGATAAACCTAAGCTGAGCCAAATGGCCTTTTTAGATGAAAATCCTGCATATTTCGCGGCCAATGGTGCTTGCCCACTTACTTCAAGTTTGTAAGCAGTTAAACTTTTACGAATAAAAATCCAAAATATCACCACAGCAATGATCGTGATGAAAATAGATGCATTGACTCGAGTCCCTTCCCAAATTAAGGGCAATGTCGCAGACTCACTAAACATGACTGATTGAGGAAAATTCATGCCATCAGGATCACGCCATGGTCCATTGACCAGATACAACAGAACGAATAAGGCCACATAATTCATCATGAGCGTGGTCAGGGTTTCTTCAGCATTAAAGTGCGTTTTGAGTAATGCAGGAATAAGCCCCCACAATGCGCCACCAATTGCCCCCATCAGCACCATGAGCGGCAAAATCCACCACCCTATCTGTTCGTGAAATAAAATCGCGATTCCGCCACCAAAAATAGCGCCCATGGTCAGCTGACCTTCGGCCCCGATGTTGAATAATTTCGCACGAAAACCAATGGCTAAACCCAACGCAATTAAAATCAGGGGTGAAGCTTTAATCGCAAGTTCACTTAAGCTATAGATCGAGGTTAGAGGCTCGATAAAAAAGATGTACAGCGCATTGAGTGGATCAACACCTAAAGCTAAAAATAACAGACTGCCCACCACCAACATTGCCAAAAGCGCAATAACCGGAGACAGCCATTTCATCATTTGAGAGGGATGCTCTCTAGGTTCTAATAAATGCATGGATTTATCCTTTCATTGCTAGGCATGTGCCTGATTCAGAGACATTTCTGTAGAGTTTTTAGAGTTTGAAATACCCGACATCAATAGACCGATTTGCTCGGCATTGGTATCCGTGGTTTTCATCGGTTTTGACAGTTGCCCTGCGGCAAGTACACAAATTCTGTCGCTAATCTCAAACAGTTCTTCTAATTCTTCAGAGATCACCAATATTGCAACCCCTTGTCGTGATAGATCGATCAGGGTTTGTCGAATAAACATCGCTGCGCCTACATCAACGCCCCATGTTGGTTGCGATACAATCAGCACTTTGGGGTTTTGTAGAATTTCACGTCCGACAATGAATTTCTGTAAATTCCCACCCGAAAGTGACCGAGCTTCAGCATCAGCACCTGAAGCTTTGACGCCAAACTTTTCAATACACTGCTCTGCAAAGGCGCGCATTTTTGTAAAATTGATTAGACCCCAATCGGTTAATTCTTTACGAAAAGCGGTTAATAAACCGTTTTGTGACAGTGTCATATTTGGAACAGCACCTCGGCCCAAACGCTCTTCTGGTACAAAGCCCAACCCTTGATCACGGCGCAGTCCTGCACTTTGCAGCGAAATATCGACACCTTGAAAAACAATGCTGCCTTTTTTTGAAACTTGCTCACCTGAAAGTAAGGACAGTAGTTCCGCTTGACCATTGCCCGAAATACCTGCAATTCCTAAAATTTCACCGCCATACAAATCCAGTTGGATATGTTTAAGCGATACTCCAAATGGATCTTCGGATTCGTAATTCAAATCATCAACAGAGAAAAGCTGTTCTTTTTGACCTGAAAAATCCACATGCTGGTAGGTTGGCAAATCTCGACCAATCATTAAACGAGCTAAGTCACTGGTTGACTGATTTTTTGGATAGACATGTCCTGTCACCAGACCGTTTCTTAAAATCGTCGCTTCATCACAAAGTTCTTTAATTTCATGCAATTTATGACTGATATATAAAATAGATACGCCTTGAGAAGTGAGTAATTTCAAGGTCTTAAATAATTGTTTGACCGCCTGAGGTGTGAGTACCGATGTCGGCTCATCTAAAATGATTAAGGATGGATTTTGTAATAAACAGCGAATAATTTCGACGCGTTGACGCTCACCCACTGACAAAGAAAAGACTTCACGACGTGGGTCTACACGTAATCCATATTGTTCAGACACGGCAACGATACGTTCATGCAATTGTTTTAAATCTACTTTTTCATCGAGTCCCAACAGAATATTTTCAGCAACGGTTAAGGTTTCAAATAGTGAAAAATGTTGATAAACCATACCAATACCCAGCTTTCTTGCGGCTGATGGGCTATCAATATTGACCTCTTTGCCATTCCAAATGACTTGGCCTTCATCTGCACGTGTTGCCCCATAAATGATCTTCATCAGGGTACTTTTACCCGCACCGTTTTCTCCCAAAATGGCGTGGATTGCACCGGGCTGAACCATTAAATGAATTTGATGATTGGCTTTGAGTGAGTTATAGCTCTTGCATATATTAATGAGCTCAAGACGAGGAATGACATTTTTATGCTCAGCTCGATCGAGTGGGTTTGCAGGTTCTTGTTGAAATGCATTCATAACTTAAGCTCTCTTCAACGTAAATTTATAGGACCAAAAGTGAGATGCACTTTTGGTCACAGCTTGAATGTTTCAAAATTATTTAGGTAAAACCCCTTCTACGCCTTTCACGTAATAATTCATTTTGTTGAGATCAGCATCACTCATGTTTTTACCTTGAGCGAGCGCTAAACTGCCATCTTGTTTATATACAGGGCCTGCAAATGGATGTAATTTTCCAGTTTGAATTGCGGTTTGTACGCCTAAGGCTTTTTGCTTAACGGCAGGTGCTAAAAATGGTGCAAAGGCTTCAATTTTGACCGCATCTTGTTTCACGCCGTACCAGATTGCACTTGGTTTCCATGTTTTATTTGCAACTTGCTGCATGACTGGGGTATAGATTTTTTCCCAGTGCAACACTGAAGCCGCCAATTGAGCTTTAGGTCCAAACTTGCTCATATCTGAGTCCCAACCAAAGGCATATACGCCTTTTTGTTGTGCTGCTTGCACCACGGCTGGAGAATCCGTGTTTTGCATCAACACATCAGCTTTTTGAGAAATCAGTGCTAATGCTGCATCACGTTCTTTGCCTGGGTTAAACCATGAATTGACCCAAATCACTTTGGTTTTAATTTTAGGATTGACGCTTTGTGCGCCACGTGTGTAAGCATTGATATTGCGTATAACTTCTGGAATTGGAAATGAACCAACGACACCTAAAATGTTGCTTTTCGTTTGCTGTCCTGCGACAACGCCGAGCATGTATGCACCTTCATAAGTACGTACATCATAAACACCTAGATTTTTGCCCTGTTTATAACCTGTCGCATGCATAAAGACGGTATTTGGAAATTGTTTTGCCACTTTTTCCATTTGGTTCATATAACCAAAAGACGTCCCAAAAATGACTTTATTGCCTTGTTGCGCTAAGTTTCGGATCACACGTTCGGCATCGGCCGTTTCAGGGATATTTTCAATATGTGTGGTTGTATATTTTCCAGCTAAGGCCTTTTGGGCTTTAATACGTCCCTGATCATGTGAATAGGTCCATCCATGATCACTGGTTGGGCCAATGTATACAAAGGCTGCTTTATCTGCTGCATGTAGCTGAGTCATCAAGCTTGCACCACAGAGACCTGCTGCACTAAATACCAGTGCCATTTTTTTTAAACGGGTTATAAAGCTTTTCTTTTGCATCATTTCATTCCACCTAAAATATTAAAACTTGATCTAATTTATAAAAAACTAAAATTATTCTGCATAAATTCGATTTTCTATTTATAGTTAGCAAATATCGTTCCAAAATTTATTTTAAAATGAAAAAATATTTTAAATAAAATTTAATAATTAAAATAAAGGTGAATTTATATATATAAATCGAATCCATGAATTTTATTTAAAAGATTATTATTTAACCCGAATCCCGCTTAAGCCAATGATTCCATAATTTGAATTGTTGGTTTATTTTGATGATTAAGTTGATATGCACATAACGATGCGTAAATCCCACTCAGAAATCCATGAATACTACGAGCT
>NZ_VPBO01000026.1:0-51267 GCF_013418655.1 Acinetobacter sp. YH12128
CAGCGTTCAATCTGAGCCATGATCAAACTCTTCAGTTTAAAATCAATAGTACATATAGTGTACCAATCTTGGCTCATCAATTACTGACAAAAATTTGCTCAAATAAACTTCGAGTAATTTCTACCATTAATCAATGAAAATAATTTCGATCGATCAACCAGTAAAAATCCACACAAGTTGTTCTTCATAATCTCTTAATGATCTTTCTAACATCTCATCAATGCTAGAAGCCGGACTTCGATAAACTTAACAACTCAACGCTTCGCGTTTTGTTCGTTTCCGTCTATCTCGTCGGTATGGGGTGCATTCTAGAGCATTTCAGAATCATTGCAACCCCCAATTCACTATATTTTTCACGTATGTATTTTTTATAAGCGTTTTTGCTAAAAAAATTGCACTTTTACCTATTTTTTAAGCATTTTTTCTTTGTACACGACAAAAAAAGATAACTCATTGAAATAATGGCATAGTACTTGTTTTCTGACGACGAATATGATGACACATTTCAATGAGTTACATCTCATCTTAAACAAATATCTAAAGTGGAACAAGTCACATGCAAAATGTTTTACACTGATTATGCTTGCATTAATTGTAAAACAGACATGTAATCTTTCTTCTGCATCTAAAGCCTTACCCATCAAGTGCTTACCACAATCATTTTACCGACGTATACAACGCTTCTTTGCAGATCAGTATTTCGATTATCGTCAAATTTCTCAGTTAATTTTCAATATATTTTCATTCGATAAAGTCCAATTAACTTTGGATAGAACTAATTGGAAATGGGGAAAACGAGATATTAATATCTTGATGTTAGCCATCGTCTATCGTGGAATAGCGATACCTATTGTTTGGACATTGCTCAATAAACGTGGAAATTCAGATACAAAAGAGCGTATTGCTTTGATTCAACGCTTTATCTCCATTTTTGGTAAAGATCGTATTGTGAATGTGTTTGCAGACAGAGAATTTATCGGTGAGAAATGGTTTACATGGTTAATTGAAAATGACATTAACTTCTGTATACGTGTTAAAAAAACTTTATTGTGACCAATTACTTAGCCAAGAATCATAAAATTAGTGATTTATTTCGTCATCTTCAAGTTGGTCAAACTGAATGTCGTAAACGACGTATTTGGGTTGGTCGAGTGAAACTGTATATTAGTGCGCTACGATTAGAAGATGGAGAACTTTTACTTGTTGTTTCTCCTATGTTTAATGCTTCTGCTATTCGTGATTATGCATTACGCTGGGAAATCGAAACGTTATTTAGTTGTCTCAAAGGACGTGAATTCAATCTTGAAAATACTCGTTTAACAGACCCTAGACGAGTCAAGAAATTGATAGCAGTGCTAGCTATCGGTTTCTGTTGGTGCTATTTAACAGGTGAATGGCAACATGATCGGAAAAAAGCGATAAAAATAAAGAAGCATGGACGACTTTCAGTAAGTTTATTTCGCTACGGTTTGGACTATGTTCAAATGGCTATTCTACGTTTGATTGGTTTTGGAAAAAAAGAAGAATTTAAGAAAGTGCTAGCAATTTTAAGAAAGAAAAAGCCTGATAGGACAAGGATCCTATGAAATTTGTCGTGTACAGAGGCATTTTTTATAAATTTTTAGCAAATAGTCGATATTTAATTAAGTAAATTTCTTATATCTAGCAAATCTTTTTCAGCGCTTTTAAATCTAATAAAAGTAGCTTTGATTATTTATTGATCATTAATCTACTTTTCTTCCTCAAAGCACATCATTTTTTTCTGTCATCACACCGATTCAAGCTTTATAGACATTTTTTTGCGTGCATTTTTATATTTCCAAGCATTTTTTAACGTTCAAATGCTAAATGTTGCATGACTTCCAAGATGACTTGTTGCTTTCCACGGAAATCCTCGGCAGAAAATAGCAGCTTGGCACGTCGAGGGAGTTGTTCTCGTACCAATGCAAATAGTTGGTACTGTGCTGCGATATCCAAATCATGTAATTGTTGCTGCGCCTCACAAAATAATGCTCGCTTATACTGTGTGGTTTGGTGATCAAATAAATATCTCAAGATTCGATCAATCTGTTCATCATGATTATCGGTATTGTAATACGCCATGTTGTTGCTCTTTTTTGATTTTTGACCATTGTTCCATAAGGCCTGTTTTTGCAAAAATCATTTTAATTACATGCTTAGTCATTTTTGCTGATAAAAAATACAGCCTATTTTATTTGAATAATCACTATTAACGATCACAGTCATAAAAAGCCACTATTTTTGGGCTTTAGACGCATAGAGCGCAGGCTGCGTTTTAAGTAGACTCTTTTTATTTTTTAGGTGCAGGATGCCGACACAGTTTTTTCCACGCTTATTCTTACTATTAAGCGGATTAGGATTATTAGCTTTTGGTGTCGTACTCTCTATACATTCAAATTTAGGGACATCCCCTATTTCTTCGGTGCCCTACAGCTTTAGCTATATCTTTCCACTCACCGTCGGCACATTAACAATATTAATGCACATCGTCATGATTCTGCTGCAAATGCTGATCTTAAAATCACGCTTTCAGTGGATACAGTGGTTGCAATTACCTGTGGGAATTTTATTTGGTGCATTTATTGACGGTTTAATGTGGCTGACCCAAGGCTGGAGCCTAGAAAGTTACCCACTTCAACTCCTGGCTTGCTTGGCAAGTTGCCTGATCACTGCTTTAGGTGTGAGCTTAGTGGTCAAAGCCAGTCTAGTCCTCTTGGCCGCAGAAGGCCTCTATCAAGCTATTGCTGTTCGTTATCACCTTGATTTTGGCAACTGTAAAACCTATGGCGACATCCTCTTGGTCAGTATTGCAGTTATCAGTAGCGGGCTAGTCTTACATCAAGTCATCGGAGTCCGTGAAGGCACCATTATTACCGCACTTTTAGTCGGGACTTTAGTCAAGCGGATCTTACCTAAATTAAGCTTCATTCAATTTGGCTCTAAGCCCTAAAACAAAATTCCATGAACATCGGTCTTAGTAGAGAGACATTTTAAAGCTCGATTGAATCGGGCTTTTTTTCTGGCTCGATTAAAATCTTTAATACAGAAATGAATGTGATTTTTGAAAGGAATAGCTCAATTTTACAAATAAAAAAGGGAAAGATCTCTCCCAAAATCTTTCCCTTAGAATTGAATCTTTAGTCGATCCATCGTGTAGTTATTATAGTTATTTGTTAACTCACTAAAAAAAGAGTCCCTTGGGGAAGAGACTTATAAAAAGTGGAGTTATGATTATGTACCCTCTAGATGGTATATATATCTCTCTAGATGAATAAATCTTATACATAAAATTCGAGAAATGCAACACATTTGGCAAAATTTAAGTGTTGTTTTTATAAGGTTTTTTTTGAATTTGCTTATTTATATTATTAATATATTAATTGGTAAAAAAAAGCAGGCCGAAGCCTGCTTTTAATTCAATAACTTAACTAAAAATTCAAGAATTTATTAGTCGGTAAAAGTTACTTTTGCGATCGCTTTTTTGCTCGCTTGGATAATCAAAGTTTTGTTTTCTGACACAGCATAACCTGCATCAACCACTTCCCAATCCACTTTCACCGCGCCACGACCAATTGCATCTTTTGCTTGAGCTGCATTTTTAGTCAAACCCGCTTCACGCAAAATAGAAGTAATGAAAATCTCACCACCAAATGCGCCACGAGAAATCGTCACTTCTGGTGTACCTTCTGGAAGTTCACCTTCAGTAATCAAGTTACCTGCGCCTTTGTGCGCATTTGCTGCAGCTTCTGCGCCATGGAAACGCTCAACCAATTCAAGTGCAAGAATTTTCTTCACTTCTTGTGGGTTACGGCCTTCAGCCACTTCTTTGAGCAACTGTTGAATTTCTTCAATCGATTTAAAGCTCAATAAGTCAAAGTAACGTTCGATCAAATCATCTGGCATTGACAGCACTTTTTGGTACATCGCACCCGGTGCATCAAAGACTGCAATATAGTTACCCAAAGATTTAGACATTTTATTTACGCCGTCTAAACCTTCAAGAATTGGCACAGTAATGCACACTTGAGATTCTTGGTCATAACGGCTTTGTAATGTACGACCCATCAGCAAGTTAAAGGTTTGGTCTGTACCCCCCAACTCTACATCCGCTTCTAGTGCAACTGAGTCATAACCTTGTACCAATGGATATAAAAACTCGTGAATCGCAATCGGTTGATGACTGTTATAACGTTTAGTGAAGTCATCACGTTCCAACATACGTGCCACAGTTTGCTGTGAAGCCAACTGAATCAAGTCAGCAGCAGTTTTTTGACCAAACCACTCTGAGTTAAACACAACTTTAGTTTTCGCAGGGTCAAGAATCTTAAATACTTGTTCTTGATACGTTTTAGCATTTTCTAAAACTTTTTCACGAGACAACGGCGGACGCGTAGCGCTCTTACCCGTTGGGTCACCGATCATGGCTGTATAGTCACCAATCAGGAAGTAAACTTCATGACCTAAATCTTGGAAAACTTTTAATTTATTAATCAGAACCGTATGACCTAAATGTAAATCAGGTGCAGTCGGGTCAAAACCCGCTTTAATTTTTAATGGGCGATTCTGCTTTAATTTCTTAAGAAGATCTTCTTCAGAAATAATCTCATGTGTGCCTCGTTGAATGAGGGCAAGTTGTTCTTCAGCCGGCAGGAAATTTGACATCACAAAATCCAAATAGATCAGTTATACAATTTGTGCGATATACTAACACTTTTTCAGCACATTGCAGGCTTAAGAATCATCATGACAGCGATCTACATTGGGGTAATGACCGGCACAAGCATGGATGGTGTCGATATTGTTGCTGCTTCTTTTGATCCTTTAGAGATTCATGCGACGCTCACACTTCCCTTTGACCCAGACCTTCGTGATGAACTAATGGCTCTCACCTTGCCTGATGACAACGAAATTGATCGTATGGGTAAGGCAGACGTTGCTTTAGCTCAAATGATCGGTCATGGCATCAATGAGTTGATCGAGAAGAATCAGCTAGATCGTAGTCAAATCAAGGCGATTGGCTCACATGGACAAACCATTCGCCACCGCCCTGAACATGGTTTTACCCTGCAAATTGGCGACCCAAACATTATCACCGAACTCACTAAAATCCCGGTGATTTCAGACTTCCGCCGCCGTGATATGGCTGCAGGCGGTCAAGGCGCACCTTTAGTTCCTGCGTTTCATCAAGCGCTTTTCCAACATGATACTATTCACCGTGTGATTTTAAACTTGGGCGGAATTGCCAATGTCAGCATGTTACCTGCAGGCAAACCTGAAGATGTCTATGGCTTTGATACAGGCCCTGCCAACATTTTAATGGATGCTTGGTGCGAACGTTATACTGGTCAGCCCTATGATGAAAATGGCAACTGGGCAGCTTATGGTCAGCCTATTCGCAGCCTGCTCGACCGCTTACAAGCGCATGAGTTTTTCTCTAAGGAACCGCCAAAAAGTACAGGTCGTGAAGACTTCAATCTAGAATGGTTAGATGAACAGATTCTCGATTGGCGTGGAGATCTCGAATATGACGAACTCGAAGATACGCCAGAAAACATTCAAGCAACCTTAATGAAACTCACCACACGTGCCATTAAAAAAGCCATTTACCGTTCTGATATGGATACCGGTGAAGTCTATGTCTGTGGTGGTGGTGCATATAATTCACACCTTTTAGAACAACTGCGCTGGCGTCTACGTAAACATGAATGGACGGTGCAAAGTACCGCAGATTTAGGCTTAAGCCCAACATGGGTGGAAGCGACGGCCTTTGCTTGGTTGGCGATGCGCTTTGTCAATCAGCTTAGTGCAAATTTACCAAGTGTGACGGGTGCTGCTGGCTATCGTATCTTAGGTACAATCACTGCGGTTTAAGAGTCAAAAACATATAAAAAAGGTCTGCAATTGCAGACCTTTTTTATATAGACAAGCTTTTATATAGATTAACTACTATATAAAAGCATAGCTCAAACTTAATTCATCATTGCCTTGGCATGTTCATTACGGAAAGCCTGTAAAATCTGCTGTCCCGCCCGACCTGTTGGGCTTAAACCCAGTCGATTTTGCTCTTGTCGAATGGCTTGACGGGTTTTATCTCCAATTAATCCATCCACTTTACCAATGTCATAGCCACGGTTAAGTAAAAATTGTTGAATCTCACGTCGTTCCGCACGTGAAGTCCCAGGATCATCGGTTGGCCATGTCGTACTAAAGCCACCCTTGCCTTGCAAGCGATCGGATAAATGCGCAATCGCTAATGCATAACTCTCTGCGGCATTGTAGCTATAGATTGCATCGAAATTTTTAAACACCAAGAACACAGGCCCACTTGCCCCAGCCGGTGCCATTAAACCTGCTTGGCTCGATCTAGAAAGGTTACCTTGTATTAACGGTGTACCATCGGCACGCTGCAAACCACGATTCATCCAGCTATCTAATGACTTTTTATTACGGCGACTTTCACCACTGATCGACATTCCTTCGGGAATTTTTACTTCAAAACCCCACGGTTGACCAGTTTTCCAACCACGCTTTTTCAGGAAGTTAGCCGTAGATGCCAAAGCATCCGTGGTGCTCGATACCAAATCACGGCGGCCATCACCATCAAAATCGACGGCCAGTTCTTCATAAGTGCTCGGCATAAATTGGGTATGACCAAATGCACCTGCCCACGAACCTTTCAATTGTGATTCATTTAAATCACCACGCTGCAAAATCCGCATGGCTGCAAAAAACTCGCCACGGAAATAGCTTTGACGGCGTCCTTCACAACTTAAAGTGCCCAATGACTGTAATAACGGATAGCTACCCGCAATATCACCAAAATTACTCTCCACACCCCAAACCGCAACCACGGTTTCAGCAGGTACACCATAAGCCGCTGCGACACGGTTTAAAACATCACGATGCTGCGCCAATTTCTGCCGACCCAGTTGTACACGCTCTTCATCCACCAGTCCTGACAAATAGTCCCAAATCGGTGTTGAAAACTCAGGCTGATAGTTGAGCTTTTCAATCACAGAATAATCTGGTGTTAAATTTTGTGTATAGCGATCATAAGTGGACGCACTCACACCAGCATTCATTGCTTGCGAGCGCAAATTAGCTAAGCAGCCTTGAAAGTTATTTTGTGGTGAAATGCTGCTCGTTGCAGGCATGCTCGACGCATTGACAGACTGACCATTAATAATCAACTCGGCATTTGCCTGAGTTATTGCCAAAAAAGCAGTCCCGAAAACAAATCCTAAGTGATGCTTCATACCCTTGATCTTTTTTTGAATTTAAATTGTTGCTTTAACAATAGCAGCTCAAAGCAAAAGTTAAAGGTTCAAAACGTAAATTTAAATTCATAATTTCTACTTATTTAAATTCATTTTTGAAATTTGAATTCAAAAGCAGTTATCCACAACCCAGTTTTAAATTCACTACAAACCAAACAGCGGTTTAAATTTAAATTCAAAACTTTTAAATTTAAAAATAAACTGCATGTAGAAAAAGTTATCCACAAATTCAAAATAGCGTGATAATTCATTTTTATTTTTAATAATCAAAATATTATAGATTTTAAAAGCACTTTCTACAGATCCAATAAGTCTGATCAACTTTTAAATTCAAATTTTTTAAATTTAAACACAGCGAAATGAATTCATTTTTTGAAATTTAAATTCATAAACTTTGAATTCATTGTTTTTGGCATAGGATTTTTTGAATTCAAATTCATAGTTTAAATTTAAAAACACAGTTTGAATTCAAAACGCATTAGTTATTTTTGATTTTGATTCACATACATCGCAGGCCATTGATACAGAAAAAACCATACGAAGATTAGCGCAGAATATTTATAAACGAACGAACACTTTATGATCAATAGTTTCTTATCGTTTCACCGATAAACGGTGTGATTTTGCAAAGAGGCGCAATGATGCCCGAACTACAGCAATAAAAAAAGCGGCCATGTGCATGACCGCTTTTTTATCATTCAAACTCAGGTTTAAATGGTCATATCTTCGCTAAGTGCCAATGGATTCGGCAAAATTTTCGCCAAAGCACGACATAAAGCTGTTAATTCAGCGGTATCGTTCGGCATTAAAGTGATGTGACCAATTTTGCGACCTTCACGCTCTGTTTTGTTATACAGATGCAAATGCGCGCCATTCAGTGCCAATACATCTTCAGATTTCGGATGTTGACCAATGATGTTTACCATGACCGTTGGACGAACAACTTCAGTCGAACCCAAAGGTAGACCTGCTACAGCACGAATGTGGTTTTCAAACTGTGAACACACTGCGCCTTCAATCGACCAATGCCCAGAGTTATGCACACGTGGCGCCATCTCATTGGCATATAAGCCTTTATCTGTCACAAACAGCTCTAGCGTCAAAACACCGACATAATTCAAATGATTGAGCAGGCGAGTAATGTAGTCTTGCGCAACTGGTTGTAAGTCTGCGCTGTTTGGCGCAGGCACAATCGAATGCGACAAAATGCCGTTGTGGTGGTGGTTTTCCGCCAATGGCCATGTTTTCACATCACCGTCTTGACCACGCACCGCAATAATTGAGACTTCACGTGAGAAGGTTACAAAGCTTTCCGCAATCAATTCACCAGCAGGGCCCAGTTCAGCCCATGCTTGATCCATTTGCTCAGCGCTACGTAGCACGAATTGGCCTTTACCATCATAACCGCCACGCGATGTTTTCAGTACGATGGGTAAACCCAGCTCAGCAACAGCGGCTTCCAAACTCTCTAAAGACGTCACAGCCTTATAGGGTGCAACTGGAATAGCTAATTCATCAAACAAGGCTTTTTCAGACAAACGATGCTGTGCAATCGCTAAAGCTTGACGCGGCGGGTGCAGTGCTTTGTTCTTGGTCAACACATCAACATCTGCTAACGGGGTATTTTCAAACTCTAAGCTGAAAACATCTGCACTCTGAATGAAATCTTGCAAGCCATTTTCAGCTTGGGTCGAAATCACTGGACCTAGGGCTGCAGAAGGGCAGTCGGTACTCGCTTCAAAGAAGGTGCATTGAATGTTTAAAGGTAATGCCGCTTGCGCCATCATACGACCAAGCTGGCCACCACCAAAAATACCAATGGTTTTATCCATGAGAAATGCCCCTTAATTAAGCTTGACCCGGAATATTTTTACTCGCCACTTTATCGGTTTGCGCAGCGCGGAAATCTGCAACATTTTTTGCGATATCAGGACGCGTTAAACCTAAAATTTGTGCCGCCATGATCGCTGCATTGGTTGCACCCGCTGGGCCAATCGCCAAAGTACCAACTGCAATACCTGCTGGCATTTGCACGATAGACAGCAATGAATCCACGCCGTTTAAAATCGATGATTTTACCGGTACACCAAGTACAGGCAGGTCAGTCTTCGCTGCGCACATGCCTGGCAAATGTGCAGCACCGCCAGCACCGGCAATAATCACTTGAATACCACGATCACGTGCGGTTTCGGCATATTCGAATAATCGATCTGGAGTTCGGTGTGCAGATACTACTTCCGCTTCAAATGGGACGCCAAGCTGTTTGAGCATATTGGCAGTGTTTTCTAGCGTTGCCCAATCCGATTGAGAACCCATGATAATTCCAACGAGAGGAGTGTCTTGTGAAGCGGCCGCATTCATTGCAATGTTTCCAGAGATTAAAGTAAGAGAGAGTAAATCTCGACTAGAGCCAAGCTTTAATAAGAGCCCCGTATTATAGACTGAAAATTCATCTCAATAAAATTTAACGGTTGTCTTTAAAGAGAAAACTCCATAATATTTTGATGAAAATATTTTTATTTTTTTCAATTTTATAAAAACTTTTATTAAATCAATATTTATAACAACACTTTAAATATGAAACAGATGTTTATCCTGCTCACTCTAGCCCTAAGCTCTCAAAGTTTTGCCCAACTCGTTCAACTCAATACGAACCAATTTGTGAAAGAATTTAACCTTTTACAGCAACAAAAAGACTATAACGGCCAAATTAAGAGTAATGGCTACATCCACGAAAAATTTTTAGTCACCGGAAAATCGATCATTGATGAACGTGAGTCGTTCAAAATGACAGGCTATTACAAAGCAGATGATGGCCGTGATAACATGTATTCAATTTCAGAATATCGTGTGTATTGTGATGACCAAAGCTTTGGTTTTGCACTCATGGACTTTGAAGCAGACGGTCAAAGACTGTACTAACCAATGAGAGTGATTATACCTTTGACTATGAAGATCCCACTCCACGAGACCGTGAGTTTAGTAAAGTCCTCAAAAATGCCTGCAAACACGCCTCACTTAAATGATCAGAGCCATGCAGCATTGGATCAGTTAAGCACTGCGAAACACGAAATAGACACATCCAAAAAGGCATAAACCTGCCCACAAATAGTCCAACTTAAAGGGTTGTTTAAAAAGGAAAATCATAAATGGAACGAAGACCAATAGCGTCACGACTTCTTGTGTGATTTTCATTTGACCCAAAGACCACCCATGTTTGGCCAACAGTCGCGTTGCTGGGATCATAAAACTATATTCGAGTAATGCTATAGCCCATCCAAATAAAATCGCTTGCCAGAGCGGCGCATCATGTAGAAATTTCAGATGTCCATACCAGGCCAAAGTCATAAAACAGTTGGAGATAATCAATAAAAATAGGGCAAGTGACATAAGCAATCAAGATCGCAAAAAATTGCGCTTATTGTACGTTTTTCATCACAATTTCGCGCCTATTTTCCGTGTTTTTATCCTCAAGAAAATTGCGTACATTTGATCAGTTACGTGCTCAATCTTTTTGCACGATCTCATACAAAAAAATCTATCTTTTCGCTAAGACCCTTGCTATGGTTGCTCTCAAATGAAATTAACCTTTTCAACCAAATCTATAATGACAACACCACAATAACAAAGTGATGTGTCGATAAAAGCAGTGGAGTTAGAACGAATGCATCTGCATATCTTGGGTATTTGTGGCACCTTTATGGGTTCATTGGCGCTCTTGGCGCGTGATTTAGGACATAAGGTGACGGGTTCAGACCAAAACGTTTACCCACCAATGTCTACCCAATTGGAAAATGCAGGCATTACCTTAATGCAAGGCTATGACCGTAGCCACCTTCAACCACACCCAGATCTCGTGATTGTCGGCAATGCCATGAAACGTGGCATTGATGCAGTGGAATACATGCTGAACGAAGGCCTACCTTATATTTCTGGCCCACAGTTCCTTGCAGACCACGTCCTACAAGGCAAACATGTCTTAGGCGTTGCAGGCACGCATGGTAAAACCACAACCACAACCATGTTGGCATGGGTGCTCGATCAAGCGGGTTTAAACCCAGGTTTCTTGATTGGCGGAGTACCTTTAGGCTTTAGTGAAAGCGCACGTTTAGGCGGTGGTGAATATTTCTGTGTAGAAGCCGATGAATATGATTCGGCATTTTTCGACAAACGTTCTAAGTTTGTGCATTACCATCCTAAAACAGCGATTTTAAATAACCTTGAATTTGATCATGCCGACATCTTCGATGACTTGGCTGCGATTCAAAAGCAATTCCATCATCTAGTGCGTACTATTCCAAGTGAAGGCCGTATCATTGCGCCCATCACTGAAACAAATATTGATGAAGTCTTGGAAATGGGCTGCTGGACACCTGTGGTGCGTACATCTTTAGATTCCAATGACAAATCTGAATTGTATGCAGAACAATTGTCTGCTGACGGTTCACATTTCAAAGTGCTACAGCATGGTGTCGTGAAAGGCGAAGTCAAATGGAATATGACTGGGCAACACAGTGTAGCCAATGCTTTGGCAACCATTGCTGCGGCTGAACATGTCGGTGTTTCGATTGAAACGGCGTGTGAAGCGCTTTCAAACTTTGGTGGTGTAAAACGTCGTATGGAGCTTTTGGGCACAGTACGTGGCGTTGAAGTGTATGACGACTTTGCACATCACCCAACGGCGATTGATACCACGTTAGAAGGTGCGCGTAAGCGTCTAGGTCAACGTAAGCTTTGGGCGGTGATTGAGCCACGTTCTAATACCATGCGCATGGGTAGTCATAAAGATGGCCTTGCACATTCTGCACGCTTAGCGGATGAAGTGATTTGGTATCAACCTGAAGGTTTAGATTGGGATCTACAGCCTGTGATTGAAGCTGCTGCGAATAAAGCTGTCGTGGCGCGTTCACTGGATGACATCATTCAAACCATCGTAAGCGAGGCAGGCGAGGGCGATGCTGTGGTGATTATGTCGAATGGCGGTTTTGGTGGGTTACATCAGAAATTGATCAGTGCATTAAAAGCCTAAATCAACTGGATAAAATGAAAGAAGCCCGCGAAGCGGGCTTCTTTTGTTTATGCAGCAACATCCATAAAACTTTTTTCTCGACGAAACATCACGTCTACATAAGAACAGGTTGGAATAATTTTTAAGTGTTTCTCACGAGCGAACTCCACCAAATGATCCAATAACACACGAGCAACCCCTTGCCCACGTAAGGAATCATCTACCCACGTGTGATTTGCCACAATAGTGTGTTCATCACGCCATAAGTAACTCATTTCTGCGAGGCGTATACCCTCAGCATTTAACTGAAAAAATTCACCTTTTTGACCGTTATCTTGATGTTGCATAGTCACTGTTTTTTCTTCCTTTTTATGAAAAAATACACCGTGTAACAAACGAGAAAGTGATCGGTACAGAACTTAAACGACCTATATTCAACTGTAGGTGATAATAAATCCGTACACCTTTCACATTAATTAAAAAACAATTAAATCACACTTGCCGGATATTTTTATTATGGACCTTTATCTTGTCGCCATCTTTGTATTACTCATTGCTGCAGCATGCTTGGTTGTATCGCTGTATAAATCACGATCTTAATTCAATTTCACAATTAGATTTCAAATAAAAGAACAGCCTGATCGCAATACGATCAGGCTGTTTTTATTTATCCAAATGATTAATCTACATCACGCTATACAATTTAGCGTATTAGCGTAGAACATCACGAATCGATTCATCTTTATCAAATACAGATTTTGCAAAAGGGCAGAGCGGAATAATTTTCACGTTCTTTTCCCGAGCAAAATTCACTGCTGCATCGAGGAGATGTCGTCCAACACCTTGTCCTCGCAAGCTGTCACTGACATCGGTATGATCAATAATAAATTTATCATCGCCTGCCCATGAGTAAGTCATCTCTGCCAAACGTTCCCCATCTTGCTCAACAAAAAAAGCCCCTTTTTTTTGATCATCATCTTGTTGTACAAACATTTTAAATTTCCTCCATTTTTTATAAATTGGCATGTAATGCAGGTCAACTCTGTTGTTTTTGTATTAATTTAAACCGCATGTACAGGGCTTAAATCGGTTCCTGCTTGTGTATACAGCATAGTAAAATATGCCACTTTTTTTATTTGAAGACACTCATGTCTGCCTCTCCCTCCGAAACGGCTTCTTCTGGCTCTTGGACAGCTGTGATTGCTTTGGCTTTCGCAGCATTTATTTTTAATACCACTGAATTTGTACCTGTCGCGTTGCTCAGCGATATTGGCAAAACCTTTAGCTTAGCCGCAACCGATGTCGGTATCATGATTACGCTGTATGCATGGGTGGTTGCGCCGATTTCTTTGCCGATCATGTTATTGACCAAAAATATTGAACGTCGCTCGCTCCTGATTTGTTTATTTATAGTGTTTATTATCAGCCATGTTCTGTCGTATTTCGCATGGAGCTTTAATACCTTATTGCTCAGTCGAATCGGCATTGCCTTCTCACATGCACTTTTTTGGTCAATTACTGCATCGCTGGCGGTTCGTGTTGCACCGAAAGGCAAAGAATTTCAAGCCTTGGGGCTTTTGGCCACAGGCACGGCTTTGGCGATGGTTCTCGGTATTCCGTTTGGGCGTATGGTTGGAGAAGTCTATGGTTGGCGAAATACCTTTGCTCTGATTGGCATTGGCGCCAGTATCGTTTGCCTGATTTTAGCCAAAACGCTGCCAATACTGCCGAGTTTGAACTCAGGTTCGCTGAGCAGCCTAAAACAGTTTATTCGCCGTCCAAGCTTAATAATGGTCTTTGCATTAACCATTATCGTAATTAGCGCGCAATTTACCGCATATAGCTATATCGAACCGTTCTCACTCAACATTGCTGCATTCAGTTCCATGCAAACTACCACGTTGTTATTAATCTTTGGTGCTGCAGGCTTTCTGGGATCTTATCTCTTTGGGAAATTTGGTGGGAAATATCCTAAAGTTGCAATTCCTTTGAGTACAGCCACACTGGCTTTATCCATGCTGCTGTTGCTTCCTGTTTCTTTGAGTTTTGCAGGTGTGAGTGCGGTGTGCTTATTGTGGGGCATGAGTATCATTGGATTTAGTCTCGCATTACAGTCAAAGACGCTGCATCTCGCATCCGATGCCACAGATGTCGCCATGGCTATCTATTCAGGACTTTATAATGTCGGCATTGGCGGTGGCGCACTCTTGGGCGGCATGGTCAGCGTACATTTCGGTTTGAGCTATATTGGCGTGATCGGAGGAATCATCGCGGTGATCGGCACACTTTTAGCCTTAGCGTTGGTACAACGTGGTGATTTTAATCCTCCCATGGCACATTAAATGAATTCGCAAATTGCTGATTGCACTTTGAACTAAAAACTGTCATGCTTTGCCGCATATTTGGACAGTGTCCAAAACAAAATTTGAACAAGGGGAGTAGCCTCCTCCAAACGTAAACCTTGTTTTACGTGTCAGAATATCGTCATTACACTTTGCAAAAAGTCGGTATCTGAGCATCGCTGCTGAAAATCATTACAGTACGATGTAGGCAAGACCTTGATCATGTTGTCTCAGGCGTTTTATTTCGTCTGGCAACTGGTCGAGGTTTTTTTATGGCTGGTTGTTAGATGTGGAGAATACACATGGAAACGATTGGCTCATTATGGCTATATCTGGCATTTTTCGGTTTAGTCACCATCATGCTACTCATCGACTTTTTAGGCTTTAAAAATAACAAAGGCCAAGAAATCAAAGTCAAAACCGCTGCCTATTGGAGTATTGCATGGGTCTCTGTGGCTACCTTATTCGGTGGTGCACTGTGGCTCTACTTACAGCAAACCGCTGGTGTTGCTGTTGCAAACACCAAAGTCATGGAATATTTCGCTGGTTATCTGCTCGAAAAATCACTCGCAATTGATAACGTTTTTGTCTGGCTCATGATCTTTGCTGCCTTTGCCATTCCACCTGCTTTGCAGCGTAAACTGTTGCTCTACGGTGTCCTCGGCGCAATTGTACTGCGTACCATCTTTATTTTTATTGGGGCATGGTTCGTTCAAGAATTCTCTTGGGTGCTGTACTTCTTCGGTGCGTTCTTGGTGTATACCGGCTTTAAATTCCTTAAGGGTTCAGACGAAGACGACAAAGATATCAAAGATATGGCGATTTTGAAGTGGCTACGTAAACACATGCGTATTACCCCTCAAATGCATGAAGATAAATTCTTCGTTCGTCAAAATGGTGTCTTGTGGGCAACGCCGCTCTTTTTAGTGTTGATCTTGGTTGAAGCATCGGACGTGATTTTTGCAGTTGACTCAATCCCAGCAATCTTTGCGGTTACCTCTGACCCATTCATCGTACTGACGGCAAACTTGATGGCGATTTTGGGTCTACGTGCCATGTTCTTCCTCTTGTCTGGTGCTGCATCGAAAATGCATTACTTGCCGTATGGTCTGGGCATTATCCTGGTGTTTATTGGCGCTAAGATGCTGTTGCTCGATGTGTTCCACATGCCAATTTGGATTTCACTCGGCTTTATTGTGGTGACCTTAACCATCACTGCGTGGTTATCGATCCGACACAGCAAGAAGTACCATGAAACCACGCTTTAAAACACTTAGATGATTAAAAGCCTTCTTTCGAGAAGGCTTTTTTATTCTGCAACGAAAACTTGGACTAAGCTTCAGGCGTCATCAAGAGTTTGAGTTTCGCCCAGCGCTGTAAAAATTGTTTTTGCTGCACACGCTGCAAAAAAGTCGCCTGACTGACTAAGCGTGGGTTCCAGCGGACATTTAACTCAAATAAATCATCTAAGCCCAAAGGAGCAATCAGCTGTATTTGCTGTTGATCATCCAATTTAACAGCGATGGCAGTAGCAGTTTCTGGCCACAACGATAGGGCATGCTCAATCGACTTGAGCGCCTGTATCGGCTCACCATTTTCCAAGCGATACCACTGGTGTACTGTCGCTTGGTTGGTGACATCCCAATGAATGTGAGGAAAATCCAACTGCATCTGCTGTTGAATTCTTTGACCCTGTGTTCCATCATCATGTTCCGCATAATAAATCACATCCACTTCTGTGCCTTCCAGTGCATAGTGTTGTTGATGTCGCTGTGACCAAATCAAATTACGAACTACGCCTGCAGCCAAATAAGCCTGTGTATCTATGGCATACAGGGCATGTAAAATCTGCATGATGCCTTGATGCTGAAGCAGGTTATGCTTTAATTGGTCTGAATAGCTCATGTTCACTAAAGGGTTCATTATCGTTTTTTAAAGGGCGCTCTTGAGATCAATATAGCAAGCGTTGCGACTCATGGTCTTTATTCATTCATCGATGCAATGTATACAGCTCAATGCTTTTGTATTATTCAAATCAAATACAATGAACAAAAAAACAGAATCACTCATAAACAGCTGTTCTATTTTTTAGAACACATTTTCACAATTACTCTAACGGTATTTTGAACCAAATTGGGCTACAATCAACCGAAAAAATTCTAAACTGCAGGTATGTCATGTCTTCTGTTATCGCATCTACAGCGATCCGTGGTCGCTTTCTAGATATTCAGAATACAGTTGCCCAAGCACGTGAAATTCACGACCAAGTGCGCTATTTCGAAGATGGTTTGCTGATTACGCAAGCCGGAAAAATTCAATGGTTCGGTCCATGGTCTGAGGGACAACACCATCTCCCAGATCAGGTTGACGTACAGCATTATCCAGATCAATTGATTGTTCCGGGTTTCATCGACACCCACATCCATTATCCACAAACGGAAATGATGGGGGCTTATGGTGAACAACTGCTGGAATGGCTTGATACTTATACCTTCCCAACCGAAATCCAATTTGAAGATCCGGCTTATGCAGAGCAAATTGCACAGTTCTTCGTAAACGAGTTACTCAAAAACGGAACCACAACAGCCTTGGTTTTTTGTACCGTTCATCCACAATCAGTCGATGCTTTATTTAAGGCTGCAGAACAGCATCAGATGCGCTTAATTGCCGGTAAAGTGATGATGGATCGACATGCACCTGAAGCATTATGTGACACTGCAGAGAGTGGCTATAACGACTCCAAAGCACTCATCGAAAAGTGGCATGGCAAGGGCCGTAACCTTTATGCCATCACGCCTCGCTTTGCCCCAACCTCAACGCCTGAACAATTGGCACGGGCAGGGGAGCTAAAAGCCGAGTATCCTGATGTTTATGTACATACGCATTTGAGTGAAAATAAAAATGAAATTGCGTGGGTCAAATCATTATTCCCTGAGCAAAACGGCTATTTAGACGTTTATCATCATTATGGTCTGACCGGATCACGTTCCGTGTTTGCACACTGTGTGCATTTGGAAGATGCTGAATGGGACTGTATGCATCAGACCAACTCTGCCATTGCGTTTTGTCCAACCTCGAATTTGTTCTTAGGCAGTGGTTTATTTCCATTAAAGAAAACATGGGAAAAACAGGTGAAAGTCGGCTTAGGCACAGACATTGGTGCAGGCACCTCATTTAACCAACTACAAACCATCAATGAAGCCTACAAAGTTCAACAACTTCAAGGCGATAAACTATCCGCATTTGAAGCGCTGTACCATGCCACTTTAGGTGGAGCAAAAGCCTTAGATCTAGAGGACAAACTTGGAAACTTTGATTTGGGCAAAGAAGCAGATTTTGTGGTGCTCGATTTAAAAGCCACTGCGCTACAAGCCCTACGTCAACAACATACCAAAAATCTGGAAGATGCTTTATTTGCCCTCATGCTGATGGGTGATGATCGTAATATCCATGCCACCTATGTGTTTGGACAATGTGCGTATGTCAAAGCATAAAACGGCTCGACCGAGACGAAAAACAGCGTTGAAAATTGGACTGATTGCCGTCGCTTGTTTGTGCTTACTCAAGCGTGACAGCACTTCCAAGAAAAACTGATTACATTTTCAACGGCAAAAAAGATGCATCTGCGAGCCAGATGTATTAAAATTGGTTCATCTTTAGAGGTGTTGCAAGTCAACACCTTTTTTATTTTTTGATTTGCTTTTTTAGGTATCTACCCATGTCTGTTCAAATGAGCGTACTGATTTCCACTGAAGAAATTCAAGCTAAAGTGAAAGAGCTTGGCGCAAAAATTGATGCACACTATGCTAACAGCGACAAAGAGTTGGTGTTAATCGGTCTTTTACGCGGTTCTGTTATTTTTATGGCTGACCTTTGCCGCGCAATTTCAAAACCGCATGAACTCGACTTCATGACCGTTTCAAGTTATGGCGGTGGGACCGTATCTACTCGTGATGTAAAAATCTTAAAAGATTTAGACGGAGACATTAAGGATAAAGATGTCTTAGTGGTTGAAGATATTATCGATTCAGGAAATACCTTAAGCAAAGTTTTAGAAATTTTACAGACGCGTAATCCAAACTCAATCGAGCTTTGTACTTTGGTCAGCAAGCCTTCACGTCGTGAAATTGACCTCGATGTAAAATTTTTAGGTTTTGAAGTCGAAGATAAATTTATCGTGGGTTATGGTTTGGACTATGATCAAAAATATCGTCATATTCCATTTATTGGCGAAATTGGTCTCTAAGCCAGATCAGATACTTAAGAGTGGCCGAAGGCCACTTTTTTTTTTATTTTTTGGGCTATTTTTGAACAAAAAAACAACAGTTTTTTGCATGTTTAGGCTATAGCTCTGCGCAGTTTTGATTAAAGATAAAGATTGAACAAGTCGTAAAAAACAAATACATGATAACAAAAGGAGAGTTACTATGTGGTCACTCATTGTTGCGATTGTTGTTGGTTTTATTGCTGGTTTAATTGCACGTGCGATCCATCCTGGAGATGACAAAGCCGGTTTCATCATGACCACCATTCTCGGGATTGCAGGTTCCTTACTTGCGACCTATGGCGGACGTTTATTAGGTTTGTATGGAGAAAATTCTGCCGCTGGATTTATCGCTTCCGTCATTGGTGCGATCATCGTGTTGTTTATCTATAACCTTGTAACGAAAAAAACCCGCGTCTAATTTTTATAGCGCCATTAAAATACCCGCCTGTAGACGGGTATTTTTTTTATTTATATTTTATTCATACCGTACAACTGAAATTATTTGATCTCTTTTAACATCGATTCTAATTCAGCAGCAGGGTAAGCACCGGTTAAGATCGAACCGTTGGCAAAGACGATTCCCGGTGTACCACTTAGTTTTAAGCTTTTTGCTAATTTTAAATTTCGATCAATCGGGTTTGCACAGCTTTTCGCTGACTTCGGTTGAATTCCCTTATTGATTAAATTATCCCAGGCCATAGCAGGGTTTGACTCACAAAAAATCTGCTTCGATGGCGCCAACGACTGCGGTTTTATGGCTGTGACAAAAGTATAAATGGTCACATCATTGAGTTTTGCCAGTTCTACTTCAAGCTTCTTACAATATGGGCAATTGGGGTCAGAAAAGATCGCGATTTGGCGCTTCCCATTCCCCCTGACTGTTTTAATCGCATCTTGTAATGGGAGTTTATTCCACTCAGTTTTTTGCTGACTGAGGACCAATTGTTTGGTCAGATTCTTTTGATCTTTTAAACGGATCATAGAACCTGCGATCACATAATCCGCATTTTCACTCAAATACAAAACTTGATCTTCAACAAAACCGCTATATATGCCCGGCATTTCGGTACTTTGAATATTTTCAATTTTTAAACTGGGGTGCTTTTCTGCCAAGAGCTTTTGAACCTGTGCTGCATCTGCCAAAGCAAAAGTCGAAAGGGTGGTACTCAACGCCAACGCACATATTTTTTTCAACATAGACCGAACAACTTCAACATTTAATTGATTCAGCATTCTAAGCCTTAACACGTGAAAGTCTTGGGCATTTTTCAGTTCATTACGCAATAGCTACATGCCGTTTCACGTGGAACATATTAAGCTGCATCAGGTGAATTAATTTCAACAGACACATGTACAATTTCTTCATGAATCGACAGCGCTTGACGCACTTCATCTGCACTCAATGCCTGACTTGTTTCTAAAGCCACAATACATGAAAACTGACCTTTACCCACTTTCCATACATGTAAATCAGTTACATCGACGTCGACAGGTAATTGCATTAAAATCTCTCGAATCTCATCAACGACAGGATGATCCATTTCTGCGTCCAGTAATGTTTGTCCTGTTTCTTTCATCAGCCCAATGGCCCACTTACCAACAAGTACCGCACCAACAATCCCCAATAGCGCATCTAAAAATCCCCAGCCCATCCATTTTCCAGCAAATAAAGCCACAATCGCCAACACCGAAGTCACCGCATCAGCAACCACATGCATGAAGGCTGCTTTCTGATTGAGGTCGTGATGATGATCATGCTGCTCTTCATGGCTATGCTGGTGATGGTGATGGTGATGGTGATGGTGATGGTCATCATGCAATAACCAAGCACAGATTAAATTCACCACCAGACCTAAAATCGCAATAGGGATTGCTTCGTTATAATGAATTTGGACCGGGTTGAATAAGCGTTCCACCGAATGAAAAGCCATAAATACAGCAACGACCATCAATAATATCGCGCTGCTATAGCCCGCTAAAATTTCAATTTTCCAAGTTCCAAAGCTAAAACGAGCGTCTTTGGCATAGTGGCGTGCCGCACGATAGGCAAAATAGGCCAAGCCTAATGCCAACATATGTGAACTCATATGCCAGCCATCTGCCAATAATGCCATCGAATTAAAAATCCATCCGCCAATGACTTCTAACAACATCATGACTGCCGTTAAAATGGTGGCAATTAAGATCCGTTTTTGTGCGAGTGGATTACCTTCATCAAATTGATGATGATGAATTCGGATGGATGGGGAAGTTTTCATTAGGTTCTATGCTTAAATATACTCCCCCATAGTATATTTATTTTCGGGAGAAAGTGTTGAGTTATTTACATCAGGACAAAAAGATTTTAAATCGGGTTAAACGTCTACAAGGTCAGGTCAATGCGGTTGAACTGGCTTTACAGCAACCCGAAGCAGGGTGTATCGAGGTTTTACAACAGGTTGCGGCCATCAAAGGTGCTGTAAATGGATTAATGAATGAACTCATCGAAGCACATTTACGCCATCATGTATTGCCTCAAGATGTTGAAATCAATGAAGCAGAACTGGAAGATTTTGTAAAACTGCTTAAACGCTATGGATAACGTTACAACTGTGATTTGACCATGGAAAACAATCGGCATTAAACTGAGTCCATATATTCTTCTTTCTCATACAGCACAATATTGACCCTATTGACTGTACCTCTGCGACTTTAAAATGACCACATCTCCCTCTTGGCGACCGTTTATCATGGTGAGCCTTGCACTCTGTATGGGCACTATTGGTACAGCGCTAGCTAGTCCTCTGTATCCCATTTATCAGCAACTTTGGGGACTGCTGCCGAGTCATATCACCTATATCTTTGTTGCCTACATGTTTGGTTGCCTAGCGACCTTGCTGTTTTTAGGTCGTGCCAGTAACAGTTTTGGTTTTTTAAGAACCCTGCAAATCGGTATGGCGTGCATCATCTTAGGTTTAAGCTTGTCGGTGTTTGCCAGTAATGCGCTGTGGTTATCTATCGGGCGCTTTATTATCGGCATTGCCTCGGGTTTAATCAGCACCTCAGCCATGCTTGGTCTAGTCTATACCATCCCTGAACAGCATAAAAATAATGCACCGCAGCTGAGTTCAATCATTACCGTGATTGGTTTTGGACTTGGCCCATTTATTGGTGGGGTGATTGCCCAATTTTCGGAACAGCCTTTAGTCACCCCTTATATCCCTGTGATCTTTGGGGGTTTGGCGTGTCTAATAGGGTTATTTTTTATTCGCACACCGAATTTTGAGCCACAGCCTTTTTCAGTGGCACCACATTTGGAATTGCCTGAAAAGCGTGATCATTCACGATTTTATATCGCCGGACTAACTGCCTTTTGTGCCTTTGGCTCTTTTAGCTTATTTGCATCACTCGCACCCTCTTTCGTCAAAGATGCAATCCCATGGCATGGCCCTTTGGTCAGTGGTAGTGCCATTGCAAGTATCTTGCTGGTTTCCGCTGTCGTGCAATTTATGGCGAAATCGATTCCTTCTGCAAAATGTGTCAATGCCGGCTTAATGGTATTAATACTGAGCTATGCGCTCCTTGCGCTATGTATGACCCAACACTGGAGTGCATTGTTTTTTATTAGCGATATTCTAGTCGGTGTAGGGCATGGCCTGGGGCTTTTAGGCGCATTTGGCTTAGTTCATCAAATGACCAACAATCAAAACCGTGCTGCGGTGATCTCGACCTATTTATTTATTGGATATCTAGGCACCATTATTCCAATTATTGCAGCCGGCTATTTATCTGATCATTTTGGTTTAATCACAGGGGTACTGGGCTTTTGTATTGGTGTCGGCTTGCTGTGTTTATATTTACTGTATCAAAATTTATCGATGAAGAAATTTACAGTATGAAACCCTTAGATACGATTAATTTTCTTCTCTATACATCCATGCCTGTTCAGGAGGAATTTCATCTATTTGATCCTGAATGTAAAAAATCAAATTTTTAGTTTTTGATATTGCGGTCATTTTTTTATAGTCAACCTGCATTTCAGGATCTTCTTCTCATTGTTTTAAAAAGGATTCTTTGGGGTTCTGTTCGGTTGTTTCATGAAAATAAACCACACCACCATCAGATGTTTGTGGATCATGGTTGCCATCTAAAGATAAAATTTTGACATGAATAAAATATGCTTTTAATTCAGAATTTGTATCTTTAGTAGCGTTAGCAAGATTAGGATCTATATCCATTTGATGCTGAGTTTGTATCTGTGTTGATGTTGCAACATCATCAACAGAAGTTAAAGCCGCTTCCTCCTGAGAACAAGCGGCAAGCATCCATGCAAAACAAATCATGATTTTTTTCATATTTTTAGCGCATTTATTTACCAATACAAAACGATCCGAAGATCTTGCCGAGTAAATCATCCGCACTAAAGTCACCCGTAATTTCACCTAAAGCATTTTGCGCCAACCGTAGAGACTCGGCTACCAACTCACCCGCATGATAAACTACCAACTGCTCACGTGCTTCTGCAAGATAGCGCTGAGTGCGCTTCATTGCATCTAAATGGCGTGTTCGAGCAATAAAGGTATCTTCTTCTGGTTGAAAGCCTGCATGCGCTGTAATCGCATCAATAAGCGCTTGAACGCCAGTTTCTTGTTTAGCCGAAACCCTAATATGTCGAAAACCGTTTAAATCGGTAATTTCCGCGGTAGATCCCGTCAAATCGCATTTGTTACCAATCAACATCAACCGCTTCGGTTCAATATGATCGGCAAAGTACGCTTGAGCCAATTGTAGTGGATCTTCGCCCTGACTTAAGTCATAGACCAAAAGTAACAAGTCAGCTTGCTCAATTTCTTTAATTGCGCGGCGAATCCCTTCTTTTTCGACGATATCACCGGTTTCACGTAAACCTGCAGTATCGGTCAAGGTAATCGGCAAACCATTGAGGCTGATTTTTTCATGTAAAACATCACGTGTCGTACCCGCAATATCCGTCACAATCGCACGTTCAACACCCGCTAAAGCATTGAGTAGCGATGACTTACCTGCATTGGGTTTACCAGCAATCACCACTTGTAAACCTTCACGTAGTAACTGACCTTGACGGGCAGATTGCTGCACAGCATGGACCGAGCTTGCCACTTCATCCAATAAACCCAAAATCTTACCATCCGCCAAAAAGTCGATTTCTTCTTCAGGAAAATCAATCGCTGCTTCCACATGCAAACGCAAATGGATAAGTTTTTCTAGCACTGTATTGACCTTGCTCGAAAAAGCACCTTGTAATGAACGTACCGCAGAACGTGCCGCCGCTTGAGAGGTAGCATCAATCAGGTCGGCAATCGCCTCGGCTTGCACCAAGTCCATTTTGCCATTTTCAAAGGCACGCATCGAAAATTCGCCCGCTTTTGCAGCAATAGCACCCAATTCAAGTAACCGTGCCAATAATGCATTTTGAATAACCGGTCCGCCATGACCTTGAAGTTCAACAACATCCTCACCCGTAAACGAGTGCGGATTTGGAAAGCAAATCACCAAACCTTCATCCATGATTTCATTCGATGCATCATAAAACTTACGGAAACCAGCAAAACGTGCTTCTGGTAAGGATTGCTGCGTTAATGCTTCTGCAATGGCATAAGATTTGGGACCAGACAGGCGAATCACGCCGACACCACCACGACCCGGCGGTGTGGCAATTGCTGCGATGGTGGTTCGGTTTAACATAAAATTTACCTAAAAATTTTCAAACGACAGATAAAGAAAAATCCGCCTAAGATTACCATCTTAAGCGGATTTATTCAGCCCATCAGCAATGCTTAGTTTGCTGAGTCAGCTGCTTCACGTTTTAAACGTTCTTTTTCAACAGATTTGTTAATCAAACCTTGTTGAAGAATAGTAATACTGTTGTTACAGATCCAGTAAAGCACAAGGCCCGCAGGGAAGAACAACATAAATACCGTAAAGATCACTGGCATGATTTTGAAGACTTTCGCCTGCATTGGATCAGCCGGTTGTGGGTTCAAACTTTGCTGAATAAACATGGTTAAGCCCATTAATAACGGCAAAATAAACCACGGATCCATCGCAGATAAATCTTGAATCCAACCTAACCACGGCGCATGACGTAGTTCAACGGACTCCATTAACACCCAGTACAAAGCAAGGAAGATCGGCATTTGGAGCAATAACGGCAAGCAACCTGATAGTGGGTTTACTTGTTCACGTTTATACAATGCCATCATTTCTTGCGAGAAGCGCATACGGTCTTCACCGAACTCTTCTTTCATGCGTTGCATTTCAGGTGCAATCACACGCATTTTCGCCATAGAACGGTAGCTCTTCGACGACAATGGCCACAAGATCAGTTTCACTAGAATCGTCAATAAAATAATTGACCAACCCCAGTTACCCACTAAACCATGGAAGAATTGTAGGCCTAAGAACAACAATTTCGCGATTGGCCATAACCAACCATAGTCTACAGTTTGGTTCAAACCAACAGCCAAATCTTTCAATTCAGATTGGATTTTTGGACCTGAATAGAACGTTGCATCTACTTCTGCCACAGTTCCTGCAGGAACATTGATTGCAGGCGATGTGAACTGAATAATGTTCATATCATCGGTAGATTTACGTGACTCAAATTTCGCAGCGTAGGGTTGACCATTAGCTTGCGTTAATTTGATCTGTCCAGGAATCCACGCACTCACGAAGTAATGCTGAACCATTGCAACCCAACCGCCAGTTGCTTCAACATTCAATTTTTCTTCATTGAAGTTAGCAAATTTAAGTTTGTTGTAATGTTCTTCAGGCGAACCCCATGCACCACCAAGGAATGTACCTAAAGTGAAAATACCTTGATCAGATTTACCTGGATCTTCAGAGTTGTCGCGTTTAAGCTGACCAAACATCTGACCTTGCCAGTTCTGAGCACTGCGGTTCACGATTTTATGATTCACGACAACAGGGTATTCACCTTCAGTGAAGTTAAAGGTTTTAATAACCTCTACACCATCTGCTGTTTTATAAACCATTGGTACTGACAAAACTTTTGCTGTTTGGCCATCTTTACCCTTCACAGCTTTTGCGTCATTCAACGTATATGAAGATTTTTCAATCTCATAGGTTGGACGTCCTTTCGGATTGCTGTCAGGGCCATTAAGACCAATTAAGCCAGACTGAGCAACATAAGTCCGTTTCGCATCGCTTTCAAGCATTACAAACGGTTCGTCGCTGTCTTTATTTTTGTCATGATTGAGTAATTCAATACGAACAATATCGCCACCCTTTGGATTAATCCAAAGATGGTAAAGGTCAGTTTGTACTGAAATTAACTGTTGACTAACAGGTGCAGTGGCATCTGTTGTTTGTTGTGTAGCAGCATTATTTGCTTGCGGCACATCAGTAGCAGCCGTAGCTGTCTGGCCATTTGGCAAATCGGCAGATACTTCATGCGTTACCACCGCAGCATTTTGCTGAGGTTTTTGTTCCGCATTTCCATAATCTTTCTGCCAAGCCAAAATGAGCAAATATGCGACAACAAACATGGCCCCTAGAATTGCAATCCTGGCCCATTGTTGCATAGGTATTACCCCAAGTGGTTAGAGTGATTTTGGTTCAATAAACGTTCACGAAAGGGTACAGCAACGTGAAGCGTTTGAGAATCTATTTGCTGAAATGAAATAAAACGAATTGCTTTTGATGGAACAGGATCATAGCCTGAACCGCCCCAAGGATGACAACGGCAAATACGCTGAACAGCTAGACACACTCCACGTACAGCACCATGTTGATGGACTGCTTCCAAAGAATATTGAGAACATGTTGGAATATAACGACAGCGTGGTCCCAATAAAGGACTAATCGCAATCTGATAGAAACGAATGAGCCAATGCAGTAAACGAACCATTGGTCATCTCTACGCTTGTGGGGAGGTAGCTATTTTTTTATGCTTATTTGCAAGGCGCTGCAATTTTTGCCAAGCAAATTGTAATTGCTGATGCAACTCTGCATTCGGTACCGCCTCTATGCCCATTTTTGGCATAACGACAATATCTAATACATTAGACTGCTGTTGATGCAGGCGAAAACTTTCGCGTGCAAGTCGTTTTACTCGATTTCTTTCATGTGCGCGGCGCACTTTTTTCTTAGCAACAACAATACCCAAACGGCTATTCGGCTGTTCGGAGATTTTTGCTAGAAATAAGAAATGGGGTTGATGCACTTTAAAAAGCGCACCATCGAACACACTTTTATAATCGGCAGCACAGTGTATTCGCACATCTGTGCTAAAGCCGTAAAGTGTTGTCATAACACCCAAGTCTTGACAGTCTTAACTGAAATTAAACAGTTAAGCTGTGACGACCTTTTGCACGACGACGCGCTAATACTTGACGGCCAGCTTTAGTAGCCATGCGAGCACGGAAACCATGAACGCGTTTACGTTTCAACTCAGAAGGTTGGAAAGTACGTTTCATATCGAAACTCCACAAATGATCTTTCAGTAAAGGTTCGCGATTTTAGTGCTCATTGCTTGAGCTGTCAATGAAAAACACGCTTTCTTTCAAAATCTAGGCTGTGATATATCAAGATAATATAAGGATTAGAAATCAGTCAGAAAGTTTTAAATTAAAATATTCACAAACTAAATCATTGTATATATTAATTATTTAAGTTATCTTCAAGTTTACTCACAGATTTATCCACAACCTCAAATTTGTGAATTGGTTTTTATGAATTTAAATTTGAATTTAAACCAACCCTCGAGTTATCCCCAGAATGGGTCGATCTTATAAATAAATTCAAATTTTAAAATTTAAATTTATTACTATTAGTGTTGATATTTTCTGTGGAAAACGCATTTTTAGATTTAAAAAACAAATAATTATATTGTGGATAACGATGTTTTTATAATTTTGATAGTTTGTGGATAACTTTGTGCTACAATTTATCCACAGCTTGCGGATAAACTTATCCACACGTGATTTAAATTTAAACTCAATTTGCGTTTTTTTGATCGATTTCGACTGATTTGTTCATGACAGATGTGGATAAGATGGTTAGAATGGCTGCCCGCTTAGGCGGGGTTGAATTATTTTTTTACGTACAATGGACTGAAATAGGGGTTTCACATGCTTTGGACAGACTGCTTAACTCGCTTGCGACAAGAGCTTTCAGGAAATGTCTATACAATGTGGATACGCCCACTGGTGGCAGAAGATGCAGGTGATAGTCTAAAACTCTATGCACCGAATCCGTATTGGACACGCTATATTCAAGAGCACCATTTAGAACTTATTTCAATTTTAGCGGAACAGTTGTCTGAAGGTCGGGTACGTAAAGTTGAGATTTTGGTCGATTCACGGCCTGGTGCAATTTTATCTGCAGCTGAGCAACCGGCAACAACCACCGCAGCTTTAGAGTCAACACCACAAGTGTCGGCACCGACTCGTCCTAAAAAAGAAAAAGAAGAGACGTCATCAAAGAATAACCGTAAGCGTCAGCTTAACCCATTATTTACCTTTTCCTTGTTTGTTGAAGGCCGTTCCAATCAGATGGCGGCAGAAACCTGTCGTAAAGTCTTGACGCAGCCCGGTGCTTCGCAGCATAACCCGTTATTTTTATATGGACCGACTGGTTTAGGTAAAACCCATTTAATGCAAGCCGTAGGTAATGCATTATTGCAAGCGAAGCCGAATGCACGTGTGATGTACATGACGGCTGAAAGTTTTGTACAAGACTTTGTGAGCTCGTTACAGCAAGGTAAGGTCGAGGAATTTAAGAAAAACTGTCGTTCGTTAGATTTGTTATTGGTGGATGATATTCATTTGTTGGCGGGTAAAGAGGCCAGCTTGGTTGAGTTTTTCTATACCTTCAACGCTTTATTGGATGAATCTAAGCAAATCATTTTAACCTCAGATCGTTATCCAAAAGAACTGACTGAACTTGATCCACGTTTGGTTTCACGTTTTTC
Source organism: Acinetobacter sp. YH12128 (assembly GCF_013418655.1). NCBI lineage: Bacteria > Pseudomonadati > Pseudomonadota > Gammaproteobacteria > Moraxellales > Moraxellaceae > Acinetobacter > Acinetobacter sp. YH12128. Next base: position 28,868 of record NZ_VPBO01000026.1, read on the forward strand.
GTGGGGCTTATCGGTGGGTGTTGAACCGCCTGATATTGAAACCCGTATTGAAATTTTACTGAAAAAAGCGGAAAGCAATGGGGTGGAACTTCCACGGAATTGTGCGTTGTTTATTGCTCAACAAGTGGTTGCCAATGTCCGTGAACTAGAAGGTGCGCTGAATAAAGTCGTAGCCATTTCTCGTTTTAAAGGCACCCCAATCGATCTAGATGTGGTGCGTGAATCGTTAAAAGATGTATTGGCAATTCGTGCGCGCACCATCAGCACGGAAAATATTCAGCGTGTGGTCAGCGAGTATTTCCGTATTCCACTGAAAGAATTGATTGGTCCAAAACGTACACGCATTTATGCACGTCCACGTCAGTTGGCTATGGGGCTAGCACGTGAGCTGACAGGGGATAGTTTTCCTGAAATTGGTATGGCTTTTGGTAATCGTGACCACAGTACTGTGATGCATGCCTGTGAAAAAGTACAAAGCCTGCGTGAAGAAGATCCAATCTTCAATGAGGACTATAAAAACTTGCAACGTCTGCTGCAAAGTTAAGTCTTTTCGTTCAAATTCTGTTCTTGCAATGCGGTATATTCTGCCGCATAGTACACTGCTAAAAAATTAATTTATTTTGTCTGTCTTCAGTTTTTAGAGGAATGTATCGTGCGTTTAAAAATCGCGAAAGAAAGCTTACTGAATGTTCTATCACATGTCGTAGGAGCGGTTGAACGTCGCCATACCTTAAATATTTTATCCAATGTAAAAGTACAGGTAACAGAGCAAGCTTTGACCATTACGGGGTCGGATCTTGAAGTGGAACTGGTTGCAAGCACATCACTTACTGAAGGTGCATGTTTACAAGCAGGTGTGACGACTGTTCCTGCACGTAAATTGATGGATATCTGTAAATCATTACCGTCAGCGGCATTGATTGATTTGCAAATTACTGAAGATCAACGTTGTATTTTAAAATCTGGAAACAGTCGTTTTGTATTGGGTACTTTGCCTGCAGAAGACTATCCATTATTAACCACTGAAAATACTCAAGGCACTCAAGTCGGTGTGACTCAGCGTGAGTTAAAGCATTTATTTGAGAAAACATCTTTTGCCATGGCGGTTCAAGATGTGCGTTTCTATTTGACAGGTACTTTGCTTGAAATTGATGAAAATCAATTGCGTGCAGTAACGACCGATGGTCACCGTTTGGCGATGTGTGAAACAGCGGCAAGCTCGAATGCGACACAAGCAATGCAAGCGATTGTTCCACGTAAAGCTGTAGGTGAATTGCAGCGTCTATTGAGTGTTGAAGACGAGCAATTATCGTTGTTGATTGGTCGTGAATTATTAAATGTAACGATTACCATTGCCAGCCGTGATAAAGAGCAGGGTGATATTACCGTACGTTTCACCACAAAATTGATCGATGGTAAATTCCCTGACTACCGCCGTGTGATTCCACGTGGTGGTGATAAAAATGTGCGCATTGCACATGATGTATTTAAACAATCACTACAACGTGTGGCGATTTTAAGTAATGAAAAATTGCGCGGCGTATTCTTGAAGTTTGATGCGGACACTTTACAACTTCGTGCCAATAACCCTGAACAAGATGAAGCGATCGAAGATCTCGCGATTCAATATGCTGATGCACCGATGGAAATGTCATTCAATGCACAGTACTTATTGGAAGTTCTGAATGTGTTGGATGGTGATGATGTTGCAATGACCATGACAGAAGCCAACCAATCTGTATTGGTACAAGATCCACAACAACAAGATCAAACCTATGTTGTGATGCCAATGCGTGTTTAATTCGGACTGACGTCTCAATTATTATGCATATCACGCGTTTACATGTAGAACGTGTTCGAAATTTAAAGACGGTTGCACTCTCTGGGTTGCAGCCGTTTAATGTCTTTTATGGGCAAAATGGTTCTGGCAAAACTTCTGTATTAGAAGCAGTACATTTGCTGGCAACCGGCCGTTCTTTTCGAACCCATATTCCGAAAAACTATATTCAAAATAATAGCCCTGACGCTGTTGTCTTTGCGCAGTCTGCAACAGACCGCATTGGTATGCAAAAAATGCAGTCGGGCGAGCAAGTGATTAAAGTCAATGGCGACCTTGTGGGGACACAAGGGCAGTTGGCTAAGATTTTACCACTACAACTCATCGACCCACAAAGTACCGATATTATTGATCATGGTGCGAAGCCACGACGTCAACTTTTAGATTGGTTGATGTTCCACGTGGAACCGGAGTTTTACCATGCATGGCAATATTATGCGCGGGCATTAAAACAGCGGAATAGTTTGCTGAAATCACGACGTCATTTGAGTTTGTCTGACCTAGAACCGTGGAACAAAATGCTCAGTGATTATGGTGAGATATTACATAGTCTGCGCAGTAATGTGGTGGAACAGTGGACGCGATATTTCCAACAAGATCTCCAAGCATTATTGCCGCATTTAACAGTGACATTGGAATATAGTGCAGGCTTTCATGCTGAAACAGGACTGCTGAATGATCTGACCAATCAGCACTTTAAAGACTGCGAACGTGGCTATACTGAGTATGGTCCGCACCGTGCAGATTTAAGGTTAAAAACCGCTATGGGGGATGCAGATGTTGTGCTCTCTCGTGGGCAAAAAAAGTTATTGATCATGGCGTTAAAACTGTCACAGATTGCAATGCTACATGCTTGTAATAAGGAAACTGTGGTATTATTAGATGATCTGACAGCAGAATTAGATTTAACCGCACAACAGCGTTTAATTGAGCGTTTAAGCCATCTTGGTAGTCAAGTTTTTATTACCACTTTAGACCATGATTCAGTGCAAAAACACTTACATGATTTATCTATTTCTTATCAATTATTCAAAGTTGAAAATGGTACGGTGCAGGCTGTTGTGCAATGAAATACCACCTTTGGATAGACCTATTTTTCACTAGGGAGAAACCATGAGTTCAGAAGATCAAGCTGCTTCTCAAACAGAACAAACCATAGAAAAAGCTTATGATTCCTCTAGCATCAAAGTATTACGTGGTCTAGACGCTGTACGTAAGCGTCCGGGCATGTATATTGGTGATACTGACGATGGTACTGGCCTACACCACATGGTGTTTGAAGTTGTCGATAACTCAATTGATGAAGCGTTGGCAGGTCATTGTGACGAGATCAATGTAACCATTCATGAAGATGAATCTGTAAGCGTATCGGATAACGGTCGTGGTATTCCTACCGACATTCACCCAGAAGAAGGTGTTTCTGCTGCAGAAGTGATTTTGACGATTCTGCATGCGGGCGGTAAATTTGACGATAACAGCTATAAAGTTTCAGGCGGTCTACACGGTGTAGGTGTATCCGTGGTGAATGCGCTTTCAAGCAAGCTCGAATTAACCATTCATCGTGCGGGTCAAATCCACCAGCAAGAATATAAACACGGTGATTCCGTGTATCCATTAAAAGTGGTGGGTGAGACAGATCGTACCGGTACACGTGTACGTTTCTGGCCAAGTGCTGAAACCTTCAGTCAAACGATTTTTAATGTCGATATTTTGGCACGTCGTTTACGTGAATTATCGTTCCTGAATGCAGGTGTACGAATTGTCCTACGTGATGAACGTATCAATTTAGAGCACGTTTATGATTATGAAGGTGGTTTGTCTGAGTTTGTAAAATATATCAACCAAGGCAAAACCCATCTGAACGAGATCTTCCACTTCACTACTCAAGCGGATAACGGCATTGGTGTGGAAGTTGCATTGCAGTGGAACGATTCTTATCAGGAAAATGTTCGTTGCTTTACCAACAACATTCCACAAAAAGATGGTGGTACGCATTTAGCGGGTTTCCGAGCTGCATTAACCCGTGGCTTAAACAGCTACATGGAAAGCGAAAACCTACTCAAAAAAGAGAAAGTGGCGGTTTCTGGTGATGATGCCCGTGAAGGTTTAACTGCAATTGTTTCGGTGAAAGTGCCTGATCCAAAATTCTCTTCGCAAACCAAAGAAAAATTGGTGTCGAGCGAAGTGAAAACTGCGGTTGAGCAAGCCATGAATAAATCGTTCTCTGAATATCTTTTAGAGAACCCACAAGCTGCTAAATCGATTGCAGGCAAAATTATTGATGCAGCACGTGCGCGTGATGCAGCGCGTAAAGCACGTGAAATGACACGTCGTAAGAGTGCGCTTGATATTGCAGGCCTGCCAGGTAAATTGGCCGATTGTCAGGAAAAAGATCCTGCATTGTCTGAACTTTACTTAGTCGAAGGTGACTCTGCGGGCGGTTCAGCTAAACAGGGCCGTAACCGTAAGATGCAAGCGATTTTGCCGCTGAAAGGTAAAATCCTCAACGTGGAACGTGCACGTTTTGACAAGATGATTTCTTCTCAAGAAGTGGGAACGTTGATTACTGCTTTAGGCTGTGGTATTGGCCGTGAGGAGTACAACCCAGATAAACTGCGTTATCACAAAATCATCATCATGACCGATGCTGACGTCGATGGTTCGCACATTCGTACGCTATTGTTGACCTTCTTCTTCCGTCAAATGCCAGAACTTGTGGAACGTGGATATATTTATATTGCACAGCCACCGTTGTATAAGCTGAAAAAAGGCAAGCAAGAACAGTACATCAAAGATAATGATGCGCTTGAGACGTACCTGATTTCAAATGCAATTGATGAGCTTGAATTACACATCAGTGCAGAAGCACCTGCCATTCGTGGTGAGGCTTTAGCTGGCGTGATTGCGGATTATCAAACCTCTCAAAAGAGCTTGCATCGTCTGACTGTACGTTATCCTGCAAGTGTGTTGGATGGTTTATTGGCAGTAGAAGGCTTTAAGTTAGATCAAGCAAATAACCAAGACTATGTACAGACTTGGGGTGAGCAACTACGTGCCAATATTGAGAAAACTCAACCTAGCCTACGTCCTGAATTAAGCTTAGAAACGTTTGAGCATGAAGATACTGAAGGCAATAAGTCAGCGACCTATTTCCCGCGTATTACCATCTATGTTCATAATTTACCGCACCAATACTTGTTAGATTCAGGTCTATTGGGTTCAGGTGAATATGCGCGTTTACTCAAAAATTCGAAGAGTTGGTTCACCTTATTGGAAGAAGGTGCTTACCTACAAAAAGGCGAGCGCAAAATTCCAGTGAGCAGCTTCCATCAGGTTTGGCAAAACATCTTACAAGACTCACGCCGTGGCATGATGATTCAGCGCTATAAAGGTTTGGGTGAGATGAATGCTGAACAGCTTTGGGAAACTACAATGGATCCTGAGAACCGTAACATGCTGCAAGTAACGGTACAGGATGCGATTGAAGCTGATCGTATGTTCTCTTGCTTGATGGGTGATGATGTGGAACCACGTCGTGCTTTCATTGAAGAAAATGCGTTAAATGCGGATATTGATGCCTAAATTCTGATTACAGAATCATTCAAAAAAGCACTCTTCGGAGTGCTTTTTTTTGTGCTATCTTAAATAAAATTGAATATTAAATCGCCAATTTGTGTTTTATTAAATTGACTTATTCTGATGCTAAGCTCAAATCAATTTGAACTTAGCAGCTAAAAATAAGAGGTCTATATATGATGGACAATCAACTTGAACACATTCGTGACATCTGGGTAAATGCATTTTTTACCGGAAATTATACTGTTTTAGCCGAATACGAAGATGAGCACTTTAAGGTGGTTTATGAGCAAGACGGGCGTGTCGAAAGTAATTATGTCCGCTATGAACGTATTGCACATGCAGTGAAAAATGGGGTTTGGAAACCACAAAAACCAGACGTAGAATTTGAAGATTATGAGTTTAATCGTGACCAAACTGAGTGCAAAATTTTAATTGGTTTAGCTGAAACACAGCAGCAAATACAGGAAATCTGGCATTTTGATCAGACCTGGAAAATACAAGAATTACGTTTTTTAAAGGCAAAAACCCATCCTTCTGCCTTATCTTAAACAATAAAAAGTTTAAATTGATGTCGTGAGTGGAGATAAAATGCATCCATCTTGCAAATGTGGATAAGTTTTGTGAATTTTCACATTTAATAGTGTTCAACATCAAAGTCATTTATAATTGTGGATAACATCATTTAAAAATATTTATCCATAAAAAGGTGGTTCGATATTTTGAATTTAAAAAATAAAAATGAATTTAAAACTAAGATTTGAATTTAAAAATGGCTTTTGTGGATAACTGCGGCAATGAGTTTGATGTGAAGTATATTTTTTGAATTCATTTACAAAATTAGGGTAATAGCTATCGCTGAATTTTTAGATTCTTTCCGAATAGAAATGCCTAACGATGCAATAACCAGTTGGATATGAACATTCGATTTTTTAAATATTTTTTAGATTTATAGTGTGATTATTATTGTGAAGTATAAATAAAAAATCGCCGTGGAACATTTAAACTTCACGGCGATTGATTTTTTGAGCTTAAGTTAGGTTTTCTTAATAATGCAAATCTAGGGTTTTGCTTTTTAAATTAAGCTTCAAAACTACTTTCCATTTCTTCTAATTCCATCATTAATTCAAGCATTTGCTCTTCGACAGATTCAAGTTTGGCTTTTAATTCTGTTTGCTCATTCATTAGTTTGAGTAAGTCATCTTTACGACTGGCTTCATATAAAGCACTGTCTGCCAATAATTCCTCGATTTCGTTTAAGCGTGGCTGAATTTTGCTGATTTGCGCTTCATTTTTTTCAATGTTTTTACGAATCGGGCGGGTCAATTCACGCTGACGTGCAGCTTCTTTACGTTGCGCTTCTTTATCGACTTTAGAAATCGTCTGTTTAGTTTCAACTTGAGATTTGATGGTAGTAGGGGCTTGTTGGCTATTTTTCATCATGTCAATCCGTGCTTGACGCAGCCAATCGGCATAAGCCACAAGGTCGCCATCAAATTCACGACATTTTCCATGATGTACCAACAATAATTCGTCACAAACACTAGCAATCAATTGACGTTCATGCGAAACCAAAACCACAGCGCCTTCAAAGTCTTGTAATGCCATAGTCAGGGCATGACGCATATCAAGGTCTAAATGGTTGGTCGGTTCATCTAGAATTAAAACATTGGGGCGCTGCCAAACAATCAAAGCCAAAGCCAATCGTGCTCGTTCACCGCCTGAAAAGCCTTCACTTGGCGTATCCATGCGTTCGCCACTAAAACCAAAGCTACCTAAGAATGAACGTAATGCAGCTTCACTGATTTTTTTGTCAGCAATTCGAGATAATTGCAACATAGGGCTGGCATTGCCATCTAAAGCATCCATTTGATGCTGCGCAAAATAGCCAATATTCAACAGTTCCGAGGCTTTGCGTGTCCCTTGTAATAAGGGAAGGTCTCCAACCAAGGATTTAATTAAGGTTGATTTACCTGCACCATTCATTCCCAGTAAACCAATACGACTGTTTGGGGTAATCTGTAAATTCACATTGGTGGCAATCAGTTTGTCACCATAGCCAATATCGACATGTTCCATTTGTAACAGTGGTGAGCTCATTTTGGTTGGCTCACGGAAACTAAAGGTAAATGGCGTATCGACATGTGCGGCAGAAAGTTCTTGCATGCGTTCTAATTGCTTAATACGGCTTTGCGCCTGCTTAGCTTTAGTGGCTTTGGCTTTAAAACGGTCAATAAATTTTTGGAGATGCGCACGGGTTTCGAGTTGTTTTTCATAGGCTTGTTGCTGTTGTGCCAAGCGCTCAGAACGGGTGCGTTCAAAGGTCGAATAGTTGCCGGTGTAAAGCGTCAGCTCTTGATTTTCGATATGTAAAATATGATCAGTCACCGCATCTAAGAAATCACGGTCATGTGAAATCAAGATCAGTGTGCCTTCATAAGCTTTTAACCAATCTTCTAACCACAAAATCGCATCTAAGTCTAAGTGGTTGGTTGGTTCATCGAGTAATAATAGGTCAGAACGGCTCATCAGGGTACGCGCAAGGTTTAAACGCATACGCCAACCACCAGAAAAGCTTGAAACATTGAGTTGGGACTGATGTTCAAAGAAACCCAGGCCGGCCATCAGTTGTGAGGCTTTTGATGGAGCTGTATAGCCATGGATTTCATCAAATCGGCCATATAAGTGTGCCAGCGCTTCATTGTCTAATTGTTCTGGATGTTCAAGTTTATGTTGTATATCCCAATATTCTTCATCGCCTGATAGAACGAAATCAATCGCTTTCATATCCAACGCTTTGATTTCTTGCGCCATATGCGCGACGGTCCATACTGCAGGACGTGTTAATGAACCACCATCAGATTCCATTCCACCTAAAAGCGCAGAAAAAAGAGTCGATTTACCCGCACCATTTACACCAGTTAAGCCGATTTTCCAGCCTGGATGCAATTGCATAGATGCTTTTTGAAATAAAACACGCCCACCGCGACGAATGGAAAGTTGGTCTAACTGAATCATGGAACTAACTAAACAAGAAGAATGTGGGGCTATTCTAATGGATGGCTTTGCAAAAGAAAAAACAAAGCATCGCAACCATCTGAAAAAATGTGACAGATTCCACGTATTTAGGTATATTGAACGGGCTTTAGTATTAAAAAAATATTTCAAGTTGTTGTTTTAAATGGATTAATAAAACATATTGGAAATATAAGAAATGAGAAAAGGAATTTTAATTTTATCGCTTCTTTCAGGTGTGATGTCTGCACAAAGCTATGCCAATCAGAAGGTTTGTGTGTTCGATTTACTTGGAAAAGCGGGGGAATCTTATAAGCTAATGGAAGAGTGGTCTCTGGCCAGTAAGGCATGGGGAGCACAAGTTCAACTGATTTCATATCAAGATGAATCCAAAGTCGATAAAGATTTTAAAGAAGGGAAATGTGACGCATTTTATATGACCTCGATGCGGGCACGTGCGTATAACAAATTTGCTGGTTCGATTGATGCCATTGGCGGTGTACCGAACAATACCATCGCACAAAAAGCCATTACCTATGTCTTAGATAAGCGGAACAGTAAGCGACTGATTACCAATTCAGGTAAAGATAGTTATGAAGTGGCAGGGATTGGGCAAATTGGTTCAGCCTATATTTTTGTCCGTGATCGCAATATCAATAATTTAGAAAAAGCTGAAGGTAAAAAATTTGCCATTTTGCATTATGACTATGCGCAAAAAGAGATGGTCGACCGTGTCGGCGCTGTGCCAGTCATGTCGGAAATTTCCAATTTTATTCGCAAATTTAATCAGGCCGAAGTTGAAATTGTGGCTGCGCCGGCTTATGCCTTTAAGCCACTCGAAATTTCAAAAGGCTTAGGCACTACTGGGGCGATGGTTAATTTTCCTGTGGTGAATGTCACGGCAGACCTGATTATTCGTAACAATAAATTCCCAGATGGTTTTGCTGAACCCTCTCGGCAATGGTTCGTTAAACAATTACCGAAAAGTTTTGCCATGGTAAAACGCATGGAAGCTGAAATTCCTGCCAAATATAAGATGAATCTCAGCAAAGATGATCAGTTGAAATATCAGAAAATTTTGCGTGAAGGACGGATGGATTTAACCAAACAAGGAATCTACGACTCCACCATGATGACGGTACTGAAAAAAGCACGTTGTACGATTGAGCGAACCAATTTTGAGTGTTCAGTGGCGGGTGAATAAGCTTTTTTCTGTATTTCTTTGTAAAGTTTCATAAAAAGGCTGTAAATGCAAAAAGCCTTTTTTGCATACAACATGATGATTATATTTATAATTTTGCCTTAAATAAAAAAGTGATATTAATCACAAAAAAACAGAATGTGCCAAAATGACATAAATAAATGGAGTAAATGCTCTATTTTTTTTAAATTAACTTGCTTAATATCGGCGTTGTGTAAGGACACCTCTGAACCATAAAAAGATTTGAAAGGAAAATAGAATGAAAAAAACGCTCCTATCATTGGCTACATTTGCTGCAATTGGCTTTGCTGGTTCAGCTCAGGCAGCAAAAGTAGATATCTGTGTATTTGACTTACTGGGTAAGTCAGGTGAGTCATACCAAATGGCTCAGGAATGGGCGCTTGCAGCAAAAGGCTGGGGTGCTGAAATTAACTTAATTCCGCGTCAAGATGAAGCAGTAGCCGACAATGATTTTAAAGCGGGTAAATGTGATGGCGTATTTATGACGGCAATGCGTGCTCGTCAATACAATAAATTTGCAGGTTCGATTGATGCGCTTGGTGGCGCACCGAGCAATGCAATTGCGCAACGTGCGATTACCTTTGCATTAGACCAACGTAATGCTGCAAAAATGGTCAGCAACCTAGGTGGTAAGAAATACGAAGTGGCGGGTATTGCTCCACTGGGTTCAGCATTCATCTTTGTCAAAGACAAAAAAATTGACTCAATTGAAAAAGCAGCAGGTAAAAAGTTTGCAGTATTAGGCTATGACGAAGCACAAAAAATTATGGTGCAACGTGTCGGCGCTCAAGCTGTGGTTTCAGATGTATCTAACTTTGTGGCGAAGTTTAATAATGGTCAGGTCGATATGGTGGGTGCGCCTGCGTATGCCTACAAACCATTAGAGATTTATAAGGGTTTAGGTACCAATGGTGCGATGTTTAACTTCCCAGTTTTACAAGTGACCGCGGACTTTATTATTCGTCCTGATCAGTTCCCAGCAGGCTTTGGTCAAAAATCTCGTGATTGGTTTGTGAAACATTTACCGAAGAGTATTGCGATGATTAACCGTTTAGAGGCGGGTATTCCTGCGAAATATAAACTTAACTTAAGTGCAGAAGATAAAACCAAATATCAAAAATTATTGCGTGAAGGTCGTATGGATATGACGAAACGTGGCATTTATGATGCGGGCATGATGTCAGTATTGAAAAAGGCACGTTGTTCTGTCGATAAAGCCAATTTTGAATGTTCACTTAGCGGCGAATAAACTGATATTTAAAGAAAAAAGCCTGGATTTATCCGGGCTTTTTTTTGCAAATGCACAGGTCATTTTCGCCATTGAGTCAGCAAAATATTCAGGTAATCTAAATTGAAATCGAGGGCTGTGAGTATATTTAATCATACTCCGCATGACCCAAAAATCAAAAAATGGTTAAAACAAAAACAGTAAAAAACAAGGAAAGTCAGTATGAAACAATGGACAAAGGCATTGAGTATTGCTGCTGCGTTAATGGCGGTGAATGGCGTAGCTCAAGCAAAGCAAGTGGTGTGTGTATTTGATTTGGTTGGTAAAAATGGTGATGTTTTTACCCTGATGAGAGATTACCAATTGGCGGCAAAAAACTGGGGCGCAGACATTGAGCTCCGCGTCGGTCAAAATGAAGCAGTGATTGCGGAAGACTTTAAAGCGGGGAAATGTGATGGGATCAGCGTCACCGGTATGCGTGGCCGCCAATTCAACAATTTTACCGGTTCTTTAGATGCGATTGGTGCAATTCCAGATTTGAAATTGGCCGTAAAAATTATGCAAGGTCTTGCGAGTCCAACGTTTGCTAAAAGCATGGTCAATAGTAAATATGAAGTGGCAGGTGTGATACCTGTTGGTGATGCCTACCTGTTGGTGAATGATCGTAGTATCAATACTGTCGCTAAAGCCGCAGGTAAAAAAATTGCGGTGCTTGATTATGATGAAGCGCAGAAAATTATGGTGCAGCAGGTCGGGGCTCAAGCGGTCAGTGCCGATGTAACCAATTTTGGCGCTAAATTTAACAATGGTCAGGTGGATATTATTGGTGCTCCTGCAGCTGTGTTCAAACCATTAGAATTACACAAAGGTTTAGGCAGCAAAGGCGCAATCGTCAATTATCCAATTTTACAAGTCACGGGAAATATCATTATTCGCCCAGATAAATTCCCAGCGGGATATGGGCAAAAATCACGTGATTGGGTCAAAACACAATTACCTCGTGCATTCACGATTTTAGGCAAAATGAAGTCAGAAATTCCAGCTAAATATTGGATGGATGTTCCCACTGCAGACAAAGCTGGTTATCAAAAAATGATGCGTGAAGCGCGTATTGATTTGACTAAACGTGGTATCTACGACAAGCGAATGATGAAATTATTATGGCAATTCCGCTGTAAACAAGACCCGAAAAACTTCGAATGTGCATTACAGGACGAAAACTATAAATAAGTTTTAAATGAATCTTGAGAAAAATACTCTGATTTAACTTTAAACTGTGAAGACTGACCATATATTGAGTATGTTATACTTGAAACATGGTCTTTTCTTTTTAAAGACACCCCAATGACTCAGAGGAATCCATCATGAATGCTCAAGCACTTGTGCTGACTGACAATGCTGCCAATAAAGTACGCCAATTGCGTGACAGTGAAGGTAATCAAGACCTCATGTTACGTGTATATGTGACTGGTGGTGGTTGTTCAGGTTTCTCATATGGATTTAATTTTGCAGAAAGCCAAAACGAAGATGATGCTGAATTTATCAATGAAGACGTGAAAATGTTGGTGGATTCACTTAGTTATCAATATTTAGTTGGTTCAACAGTCGACTATATTGAAGGTTTAGAGGGTTCTCGTTTTGTGGTACAAAACCCGAATGCGACAACCACGTGTGGATGTGGATCTTCATTCTCGATCTAATCACGATGATGAATTGAGCCATAAAAAAGCCCTCATTTTGAGGGCTTTTTTAATGTTTAAAATCGATATTAGGCTTCAAATTTTAGCGCTTCTAACAGATCTAAAATCACTGTGGTCACGTCTTGACTCAATTGATAATTATTAAAAATTTCATAAGCCGTAATGGTGATATCGGTATCACTCGGAAGCAGGCGTTGTTCTTCTTCGATGAGGTCACGGATCGGCAATAGGGTTTGTTTGACTTGTAAATGCAAGACATCTTTAAACTCAAGATTTTCGTCTTCGAGTTCGATGAGTTGCTCATTAAAAAATGGTAAAAGTACTGCATGGAGATAAGGTTGAATTTCGGTAATATCAAAAAGTTCAATATCACGGGTTTGTTCAATCGTGCTGATGTGGTCATTCACTTCAATTAAGATATGGTAGTAACTCACATTGCTCTCCACGGAAGATGTCATTGATATAAGGAAATTATTGCATATCAACAATAACATGAAATGCTGATTTTTGTTGGTGAATCCTGCAATATCCTTATAAATTGTATGGTTTTTTATGATCAGGGCACACTAGCGATAATACAGTAAGCTTTGGTCTGCTGGCATCAGTTTAAAGTTTTCTAATTGTTGCGCGCCCAAGATTGGGTACATTAATGCAGTAGGGTCATTATGGTGAGATAAGCCGAGAGCATGTCCGAGTTCGTGGGCAAGGGTGAGGCGTAAATCATCTTCGGCATCAAATTGATAAATCTGAATCTGATCGCCCATAAAAACGCCTTTATGAAACTCTCGTGCAGGAAAGCGCTGACTGGCTTGTATCACGCCCGCATTATATTGATCGATTTGCTGGTTATAACTTGAGACTTGTTGGTTAAATTGATCATTTTGCTGATTAAATCGATCTATTTCTTGGTCTAATTGCATCGCTTGTGCTTTGACTTGCGCAAGTTCTTTTTCAACGCGTTGCATATTGGGGCCTTGCGCATGCTCGATTCGGCTCCAACCCATACGTTCTTGCGACAGTTGTACTATTTCAGCACGGATCATGGCTTGTTTTGATCGGAGCTGTTGCTCATTCATCTCCAGACCTTTTCTCGAATTTGCTAAGTTCTCGGCATATAAATCATTACGGGCTTTATCTGCGGCTAAGGTCTTTTGGACTTGCTTATAGGCATTGTATTGTTCTTGGCGGTCATCATAAATTAGATGGATCGCCAGTTGTGCATCTGGGTCATAGATAAATAACGGTTTGAGCGTCCCTTTATGCCATATCTCTGCAGCCTCTTGGCTAAGTTGGATCACCTGTTGCTGGGTTAAACCAAAGCGTGGGTCGACGTCTGCAACACGAAAGCGTAATCGTGTGTCAAAAGGATGGGAAATTCGATCCCACGCAGAATTAAAGCGAAGCTGTGGATGGGATTTAACTTGAAACTGTAAATAAGCTAAATACAGTATCCCCACTGTTATGAGTGCTGAGACAAAGCGCATAGTAAATGAACACAATAATAGGGGTTTAATTTAGCTTGAATTTTGTCCACGTCATAGTCAAATATATACCATCTTGAAATTTTAGCGTTGTCTTAACAATAGCATTACGCTTTTTTTCCAGTTAATTTGGCTGGTAAATTGGATTTATAAATAAGAATGAATCCTATAGAGATAAATATGAAAAAAACCAATTCAATGAGATATTTGAAATTAAATCCATATTCTTTAACGTGTTCCAAACTATAGATCGATATTTCGAGTTTAAAACATTGAGCTAATGTATAAAAAATAATGCCGATAAATAGTGAGATAAATCCTAAGCTCCATGTGTAGCGCTGCTGAATATTAAACATATATAAAATTAGGCAACTTATGAGGAGTCCAAGTGTGAAGGCCGCATCAAGCCCCAAAAATTGTAGATAATTGAGAGGGGATAATAGTATGTTTGAAGGCAGAATGATTAATAGATTACCCATCGGATAATGAAACATCACGGACATTCCCGCAGCTAAGAGCAAAAGCTTGATAAAATTTTTCATGTAAATTATGTTTTATTTTAAAGATAATGAAAAATAACATAAAAAACCGCGCTTTCGCGCGGTCTTTTTGAGCTTTGAAAAACTCAGTTAAAGCGACAAATTATTTTTTGTCATCTTTTACTTCAGTGAACTCAGCATCTACAACGCCGTCATCTGCTTTTTGAGCTTGACCTTCAGCGCCTTGGAAAGCGTTAGGATCAAAACCTTCAGCACCGCCTTGACCTTGTGCAGCTTCATAAGCACGTTGAGTGATCGGCATAATGATGTTTTGAAGTGCTTCAGTTTTCGCTTTGATTGCATCTACATCGTTATCTTTAGTCGCTGCTTCGAGCTCAGCTACAGCAGCATCGATTGCAGATTTCTCATCAGCAGTTACCTGTTCACCAAGATCTTTTACTGCTTTTTGAGCAGAAGAAACAAGTGCATCAGCTTCGTTACGTGCTTTCGCTAATTCTTCAAATTTACGATCTTCTTCAGCATTCGCTTCAGCATCTTTGATCATCGCTTCAATTTCAGCATCGCTCAAACCAGAGTTAGCTTTAATTTGAATTGATTGCTCTTTACCTGTGCTCTTATCTTTTGCAGATACTTTCAAGATACCATCAGCGTTGATGTCAAATGATACTTCAATTTGTGGTACACCACGTGGAGCAGGTGGAATATCGCCCAATTGGAAGTTACCCAACAATTTGTTTTGTTGAGCCATTTTACGTTCACCTTGGTAAACTGAAATGTCTACAGCTGGTTGGTTGTCTGCAGCAGTTGAGAACACTTGAGATTTCTTCGCAGGAATCGTCGTGTTTTTCTCAATGATCGCTGTTAACACGCCACCCATTGTTTCAATACCAAGTGTAAGCGGAGTTACGTCAAGAAGAAGTACGTCAGTTTTATCACCTGAAAGTACTGCACCTTGAATCGCAGCACCCATCGCTACAGCTTCATCTGGGTTCACGTCTTTACGTGGCTCACGGCCGAAGAACTCTTGTACTTTTTGTTGTACAAGTGGCATACGAGACTGACCACCCACCAAGATTACGTCAGAGATGTCAGAGGTTGAAAGACCTGCATCTTTAAGTGCAATCTTACATGGTTCAATTGTACGAGCAACCAATTCAGCAACTAAACCTTCAAGTTTAGAGCGAGTCACGTTGATCACTAAGTGTTTAGGACCAGTCGCATCTGCTGTGATGTATGGAAGGTTGATTTCTGTTGCATTCGAAGAAGAAAGCTCGATTTTTGCTTTTTCAGCAGCTTCTTTTAAACGTTGAAGTGCAAGCGGATCTTGTTTCAAGTTTACGCTTTGTTCTTTCTTGAACTCTTCAACCAAGTATTCAATTAATGCATTATCGAAGTCTTCACCACCAAGGAATGTATCACCGTTTGTAGACAATACTTCGATTTGTTGGTCGCCATCAAGGTCAGCGATTTCAATGATTGATACGTCGAAAGTACCACCACCTAAGTCGTAAACCGCAACTTTACGGTCGCCTTCTTTTTTGTCCATACCGAACGCAAGTGCAGCAGCTGTTGGTTCGTTGATGATACGTTTAACATCTAAACCAGCAATTTTACCTGCATCTTTAGTCGCTTGACGTTGAGCATCGTTAAAGTACGCAGGAACAGTAATTACCGCTTCAGTTACTGTTTCACCAAGGTAGTCTTCAGCTGTTTTTTTCATCTTTTTCAAGATTTCAGCAGAGATTTGTTGTGGTGCAAGTTTCTTGTCATTTACATCAACCCAAGCATCGCCATTGTCAGCTTTGATGATTTTGTAAGGTACAAGGCCGATATCTTTTTGCACAGCTTGGTCTTGGTACTTACGACCGATCAAACGTTTGATTGCAAATAATGTGTTTTTAGGGTTAGTCACTGCTTGACGCTTAGCAGATTGACCGACAAGGATCTCGCCATCTTTATACGCAATAATAGATGGAGTTGTACGAGCGCCTTCAGCGTTGTCGATTACTTTTACTTTGTCGCCTTCAAGTACTGCTACGCAAGAGTTTGTAGTACCTAAGTCAATACCAATGATTTTCGCCATTTGGATGTTTCCTCTAAAATTCTTTTATTCCCAAACTCTTCCCTTTCTCAAAGGGAAATAAAAAGGGATTTACTTGTTATCCGATATGAGAGCCAATCAAAAATTTTCAAGTAATATTAGTTAAAATTTTTAATTCGTCTCAGAAAATTTGGGTTTATGCACCAACCATAACCATAGCTGGACGTAATAGACGACCGTTTAAGCTATAGCCTTTTTGCAATACTGTCCCGATTTCATTCGATTTGGCATTTGGATCGATGCCCACAGCTTGGTGAAGATCTGCATTGAAACCATTTGCAGTATCCACAGCAACCACACCAAATTTTTCTAAAGTGCTGAGCAATGATTTCAGCGTAAGCTCTACACCTTCAGATAAACCTGATTTTTCATCACCTGCCGCAGCGATGGCGCGTTCAAGGTTATCAACTGACTCAAGCAATTGTTTTGCAAATTTTTCCAGCACAGTATCTTTATGCTTTTCAGATTCGCGTTGAATACGCTCTACACTTTTTTGCGCTTCATATACGGCATTTGCAGTACGTGCTTTTTCAAGTTTTAAGCTTTCTTCTAAATTGGTGATTTGTGCTTGTAAATCTTCAACTGAAACTTCAGCTTGCTCGTTTTCAGCTTGAGTTTGCTGTTCTGCTTGCTCTTGTTGAAGATCTTGAGCGTCTTGGTTTTGCTCAGTCGCCATTGATTTACTCCGTTTAAATGGGTTCTTAAACATGTTCAGTCCTTATAGCTGTGCGTTCAAACGACATCGATGCGTAACTGCCATGCGTTTTGAATTCATGATTAATAAAAGAAATCGGGGCAGGGGATAAAAATTCAAGCGAAGTCAGCGATTAAATGCAGTTTTTTATTCAAATAAATGGTTTTTCAGCCAAATATCGACTGCAAAATTAAATTCTATGAAAATATAAATTATTGATTTGAATGTATAATCATATTTTGATCGGATTTATAGATTTTCATCATAAATTTTAACGGTTTCTCTTTGTGCCTGAAAATTTGCATAATTTATCTATCGGAAGTGACCATATCCACTGGAGAGAGGGATATGGTGACTACCTCTAGATTTTAGAAACACTTTTCCATGCTGATTTCCCAAGAATCAGCATTTTTTTTTGCCTCAAAAATAGTGGTTGATATTTATACATAAAAACTCTTAGTATCAGTTTTATTAAATATTTCACAAAAAATGATCAGCACAGTATTCTTTGTTTCAGATTCTATCGCTGTAGTTTCTTAATTTATTTCAAATGTGTTTTTCATGGCCTGCTTCTCTCATAAGCAGGCTTTTTTTTGCATGAAATTTATAAAAACAGCCACTTAAGTAACTGAGTTGCAAGTTTTGTTGAACTTTGTTGTATTCAAAAGCTGTGATCACGCTTTATTCAAAAATCATTTATATTTATTTTTTTAATAAAAAACAAAGCACTTGAGTTAAAAAAATGATGTAAAGCCTCAATATAAAAGAAAACTGCCTGATTAATAAAACATTTCATAAGCTGTACCGTGCCTCGTACAAAGTACAACTCAGAAGGTGGGAACTTCACAGAATTATTTTCCATTATGACTCGGGCAAAGTTGAGCTTTGCTTTTAATGATTCAATGAAGGAAATAATGAAGATGAAAAAAATTGGTTTATTCGCTGTCGCAGTTTTAGGTTTTGGTTTAGCTGCGGTAGGTTGTACTTCTCAAGAAACTGTAGAATCTCCAGAAACCGCACAAGTAACGTCTGCAACTGAAGCATCTGTAACGACAGAGCAATCGGGTGCTGTGGTTCAAGCAGATCCATCAGCTCAAGGTGCTGAAGTTCAATCTGCGCCTGCACCACAACCTACAGTTCAGCAATAAGATTGTTTAATGCTCTCTGACCTGTAACAACAGGCAGTCAAGAATAGACAGAAGATAGGATGCCTCTTCTGTCTATTTTCTTTTCTATAGCTGTTTTTACGACCTTTTCTATTTTTAGCGAGCAAAAAAAAGCCCATCCTGTAGATGAGCTTTTTACTTCTAACCGATCTGAAAAAAACATCAATTAACGGCGATTTTCCCACGCGCGACGACGTTCTTCAGCCGCTTTACGTTGTTGATCTGATGCCTTTCTTAAATCTTGAATATTTTTTTTGCGCTCTTGCTCAATTTGTTTTCTACGATCTTGACTGGCTTTACGGCGCTGTTCTTCTAAGCGCTGACGCTCTTTGCTGACTTTTTGACGATCTTGTTCAGCACGTTTACGACGTTCAGCTTCAGAGTATTTACGCTGTTGTTCTAGACGTTGACGTTCGAGTTCGTTTTTACGACGATCCCACTCTTGTTGATTTTTACGATTTTGTTCCCAGTTACGCTGGTCAAGTTGCTGCTTTCTACGTTCGAGCTCTAAACGATTACGTTGTTGTTGCTGACGTTCCCATGTACGGCGGTCTTGTTCATAACGACTGTCATAACGGCGATCATAACGATTGTCATAGCGTCGATCATTATTATCATAACGGCGGTCATAACGTCCATCGTAGTAACCATCTTCAGGGAATGCTACGCAGCCTACAGCCAAAAAAGCAGTCGCAAAAGACAGAAGGATGATCTTTTTAGCCATGGTGAGTATCCTTTATCGAGAATGGGTTAGCATAATCAACCCATAAAACTTGGGTAAATTGTCAATGACAACTCTATAAAAGAAGATTAGCTTAACTAGGTCTGTACTATGTATGTCGATGTTGAGATTTATATGTGAATATGGTCACATTTGACCTAGATCATGTAGAAAGTATGAAGAGCATAATTCGAAGGATAGAGCATGTTTGCATTGAATGAATCACTTAAAAATATGAAAGATAAAGGCCAAGGTACGGCTGCTCGGTTACTTGATCGTCTTCCTAACTTTGCCAAAGAAAGCCTCGCAAAACGTCTCGATTATCCGTTTATTTTTCCAGAATTAGATCCGCTGGTGAAATGCATGATGGCGGCTCAACTCAAGCAAGGTAAGTCAGGCTTTGTGACCGAAGACTATGTGAAGTCTCGTAAATTATTTGATTTACAGATGGAGTCGATCAAGACCAAGCCGACCTTTGTGAAACAAGTGCAAGATATACGTCTACCTTTACAAAGTGCAACGCTGTTTGCGCGTCATTATCATCCTGCTCCAAATAAAAAATTACCGATGATCGTGTTTTATCATGGTGGTGGTTTTGTGGTGGGTGGTTTAGACACGCATGATGAAGTTTGTCGTTTATTGGCTGTGCATGCCAAAACACAAGTTTTAAGTATTGATTATCCTTTAACACCAGAAGCCAGCCCAGCTCAATTAATGCAAAGTTGTGAAGATGCATTGGCTTGGACTTATCAAAATAGTCGTCAGTTTAAAATTCTAAAAAATCGAATTGCGGTGGCAGGGGATAGTGCAGGCGGCAATATTGCTACTGCGGTTGCACAGCGCAGTGCTCAAAAAGTTTTTGCCCCGCAAGCTCAACTATTAATTTACCCAGTAGTGGATTTCAAGAGTCGCCACCCATCTTTCTATGCTTATAAAGATGGTCTAGTTCTGACTGAAAAAGATATTGATGTCGTAACGGCTTTATATGCAGAACAACATGCAGTGGCCTTGGATGATCCATTAATTTCACCGACCTATGGAAAATTGGCAGGTATCGCACCCGCGTATATCGTGACGGCAGGGCATGATGTTTTACATGACGAAGGTGAAATTTATTCGCATAAACTCCGTCAGCAAGGGGTGAAAGTGTTTTATCAAGAATATACCGATCAAACCCATGGTTTTATCAATTTAACCCCGGTTTCGCACCGAGCTAAAAAATACGTGATCGAGATCAGTACGAAGTTCCGTAAATTTTGGGATAAACGTAGCTAATCATTCCTTTATATAAAGTAAACCCAGTGTTTCACGTGAAACACTGGGTTTTTATTTATTGGGTTATTTATCTTGGATTTTTGCAGCAGGAAAAACGAGGCTAAATTCTGGGATATAAAAGCTTTGCAATAATCGTGCTTCAGAAAAATTTGGAAAAATGTCCTGTGTGTTGTGCCATTCTACCTGTTTCAGTTTAGAGAGCCGTCCACGAAACTTCGGTGAAAATTGATAACGCTTACCTTCCCACGCTTGTCTGATTTGCAACATCGCTGCAGGGATATGATGACTATTAATATAGAAAGAACGCTGTGAACGTGATTTTTTTAAACGGATCTGCATTTTGTGTTGTTCAACTTCTATAGTACAGACCACTTCATTGTCATGTTGTTGCCATTCAAACTTTGCCAACTCTTTAGGAATACCCCAGAGTTTTTGACCATGAATGACAGAGATATCTGTCGAAACATAAATCTTAGGAATCGAACTTAACCTTTTCTTACTCCATAAAGGGTGATCTAAAATTAGCAATTCGTCATAAGGGCCCACAGGTGAATCATGGTATCGGACCAATAACACCTGAACCACACGACCTAAAGGCGATGTCGCTAAACGGAACATCTGCGCTTGTTGGATAAAACTCGGAGAGATCCAATAATTCAAAATAAAAGCATCGCCACGCAGTTGCCAAGGCGGTAAATGTGTCAATGCAGTGTCCGACGGTATTATTTGCGTCATCATTGTTCTCGTTTTAATAATGGCAGAATAATTACTTTTTAATCATCAAAGACTAATATACAGTCAATAACAAATACGAGATCAACCAGAAGAGTTAGCAAATGTTAAAACAGATTTTATTTACCGCAGCACTTGGCTGTGTGAGCTTAAGCAGTTTTGCTGCCAATACTATTGTCGAAATGAAAACCTCTCAAGGCAATATTGAAATTGAGCTATTCAATGACAAGGCACCTATCTCAGCTAAAAACTTTGAAAGCTATGCAAAAGAAAAATTTTATAACGGCACGATCTTTCATCGCGTGATTCCTGGATTTATGGTTCAGGGTGGGGGCATGGATGTCAAAATGCAGGAGAAGCCAACAAAAGCGGCTATTAAGAATGAATCAAGTAATGGCTTGAGCAATAAGCGCGGCACATTGGCAATGGCACGGATGAATCATCCTGATTCAGCAAGTAGTCAGTTCTTTATTAATGTTGCAGACAATGACTTTCTCAATAAAAGTGCAATGAATGCGGGATATGCTGTTTTTGGTAAGGTCACTAAAGGGATGGATATCGTCGATAAAATCGTAAAAGTTCCAACTGCGAACTATGGAATGCACCAAAATGTCCCTGTAAACCCAGTGGTTATACAGAGTGTGGTGATTAAAGCAGCACCTGTAAAAAACTAAGCACACAAAATAGGAAAAATATTTTACATGATATTTGTAATAAATATCATGTATTTATGTGAATAAAGTGTGTTTTTTGAACCATAATGGTGCATAAAAATGAAACACTCATGTTCTTTGTGAGTGAAAAGCACTTGCACGTGTAAGAAATTGCCCTATAATGAGCACCATACCGACGAGATAGACGGAAACGAACGAAACGCGAAGCGTTGAATTGTTAAGTTTATCGAAGTCCAGCTTCTAGCATTGACGAGATGTTAGAAAGATCATTAAGAGATTATGAAGAACAACTTGTGTGGATTTTTACTGATTGATCGATCGAAATTATTTTCATTGATTAATGGTGGAAAATACTCGAAGTTTATTTGAGCAAATTTTTGTCAGTAATTGATGAGCCAAGATTGGTACCCTTTAAGGTACTATTGATTTTAAACTGAAGAGTTTGATCATGGCTCAGATTGAACGCTGGCGGCAGGCT
>NZ_VPBO01000027.1:0-49902 GCF_013418655.1 Acinetobacter sp. YH12128
AGAGGAATTGCCACAAGATACGATAAGCTAAAACGTAACTATCAAAGCGCTGTTGCTTTAGCTTGTATATTTATATGGTTGCCTCTTTAGCTCAATTTATCGGCTGTAAATGTCAACACACCCTAATTTAAAAAGACTTATATCTAATTTTTGTAAAAACTTAACATCATAAAATCAACTCCATTGTTAATTACCCTTGTCTATATGACTAGTATTTATAAGACTGCTTGTAGATAAAAAAAGCCGATCATCTGACCGGCTTATTCTCTTACAGTAAATTACTTCGCCATCAAGGCTTCAATGTCTTCCACCGACTTGACCACTGCAGCTGTTAAAACACGTGGACCTGCTTTAGTTACAGCCACATCATCTTCAATACGAATACCGATACCACGCCATTTCGCATCAACGCTTTCATCATCAGGCGCAATATAGAGCCCCGGTTCAACCGTTACAACCATGCCTTCTTCATAGGCACGCCATTCACCGTCTTGCTTGTATGAACCGACGTCATGCACATCCATACCAAGCCAATGACCCGTACCATGCATATAGAATTGGCGGTAACTTTCTTTTGCGATGATTTCGTCAATATCTCCTTGCATAATGCCAAGATCCAATAAACCTTGAACTAAAATACGTACAGCAACATTATGTGGTTCTTTATAAGAGTTGCCGATACGCACAGCATCAATCGCCGCAATTTGTGCATCAAGTACAAAATTATAAAGTGCTTTTTGTTCAGGGCTGAATTTACCGTTGACTGGGAAAGTACGGGTAATGTCTGATGCATACAGCTGATATTCACATGCTGCATCAATCAGTACCAAATCACCATCTTTGAGTTCTTTGTCATTTTCCACATAGTGCAAAATACAGCCATTTTCACCGCCGCCGACAATGCTATTATAGGAAGGCACACAGCCATTTTTACCAAAGACATAATTCAGTTCAGCCTCTAAAGCGTACTCCATCATGCCCGGTTTAACCGTTTGCATGGCACGAGTATGCGCTTCTGCTGAAATATCCGAAGCAATTTGCATCAATTCAAGTTCGTCTTCAGATTTGTGCAGACGCATTTCATCAATAATACGATCAAGCTGAATCACTTGTGCAGGCGCACTTGCACCCTTACGTGATTCACCGCTTGCAGCTGCAATCCACTGCGCCACACGAGCATCAAAATCTGCTTGCTGCCCAATACGGTAAAATAATTTATCTTTATTTTGTAATTTTTCTAAAATTTCTTCGTCTAATAAATCGATAGCAAAGGCTTCATCCGCGTCATAGTCATCAATCGCGCCATCAATACCCGCACGGTAACCATTCCAAATTTCCATTTCACGGTCACGTTCACGGCAGAACAAACTATAGCTATAACCTTCTTCTTCGCTATCAAAGGTTTCAATCACTGCAACCGCTTCAGGTTCAGCAAAACCTGTTAAATAAAAGAAACTACTATCAGCACGGAATTTATAGTCGGCATCACGGTTTCGCATGGCTTCTTTGCTCGTGGCAATAATTGCGATACTGCGTAAGCCCATTTCACCTGCAAGGATGTCACGACGTTCCTGAAAATCTGCTTGAGTTAATTTCTTCATTGATATGCTTCTTATACGCTTGGACTATGATTGATTTAATAGGATGATGAACTCCTTAGATAGAGCCCATCATCTATTAATTATTAATGCAAAAAGAATGCCTTAACTTGGACGGTGTGGGGTGAACATTTCAACCACATTGCCCGCTTGAGCCAATGAATTTTTAGCGCTCAGTTGTAGCAACGGTGTTTCTGAAACATCAACTTTGGTACGTCCCATCGACAGACTCACTGGGATTAAACGAACAAATTCGTATAATTCCTGATAGCTTTCTTCACCTTCTTCATCATCATCTGAATCTTCAAATTCTACTGAAGCGACATCTTGTAAATGCTCAATCAATTCTTGTTCATTGGTACGCAGATGTCCTGCCGCTAAACCAAAACCAAGAACCACACCTGCACACCAGTCTGCCAAGGCTTGCACACGTTCACCAAGTAAGTGATCATCATCTGGTAATAAAGGAAGATAGTCGAGTTCATCATCTGAAAGTGAATGAGCAACATCTTCTGCTTCTTCAGTTAACAATGCCAATGCATCTTCATCTAATTCAGCTACATCAAGTGTTGCTAAAATTTGTTGCCACTCTTCACGACTCGGTGGTTGTGACACACAAACTATACCAGTGAGTAAACCATGTAACTCACTTGGGCTTGAAATTTCTTCAATTTTAGAAAAATTGTGGGACCAATCTGACCAACCTGAAATATCGTCTTGCATTCGCTTATCCAATCTCTATACTTCGTATATATTACCTTTGTTTGCAAGACTGTGCGACTACGTTATGTTAGAAGAATTACAGCGTCTCCAAGCGCATATTAGCGTTTTAAAAACGCGACTGGCGCAATTTGAAAGCGAAAATGGTGCCTTACATGATGAGAAAAACTCATCAAATGAGCAGCATCATGCTCAAATTGTACATAAGAACGGCATTATCACCTCGAAACAAGAAGAAATTGAAACACTGAATGAGCAATTAACTGATTCACGTGCTCAACTTCAACAGCTCAATACTGATGCAACTGCTTTGGCTGACCGATACAGCCGCCTCGAAAAAAGCTGTACTGATCTAAAAAATCGTTTTCAGGAAATTTTGGCAGAGCGTAATGAGTTACGTATCGTCAAAGAAAAAATGCAAAATGAACAACGTCATGCTCAGCAAGAAATTCAAGGTTTAAAGCAAGAACGTGAACGTCTGCTACAAAAAAATGAACATGCCAAGGCCAAAGTTGAAGCGATTATTCAACGTTTAGCAATTTTAGGTACTGCTCAAGATCAACATGCACAAGAAATTCAACAATTGGCACATCCGGCTGAAAGTAATGAGGAAGTTTGATCATGAGTGAACAAATTGCAGTTGATTTAAAAGTTCTAGGTCATAGTTTCCGTTTAGCAACGACTTCTGACCAACAAGCAGATTTAGAACGTGCAGCGCAGCTGCTGAATGACAAATACGATGAATTTCGTCGTAAAGCGCCACGTATGGAACCAAGCAAGTTGATCATTATGGTCGCACTTGAGTTAATGCAAGAAGTCCTGTCGATGAATAAGAGTTTGCAAGAATATGCAAACTGCGAACTTTTGTTGCAAAATATTTTGGAACAAGTGGAAGAATTGACTGATTAATCGGTGGTTTAGTGATTATACTTTGCCCGATTGCTTCATTTTAAACACTTTGTCAGCGTTTGGTGATTTGCCAATAACGCTGAATTCGTTATACTGAGTACATCTCTGAGGTGTTCGCCAGCTAGGTCTAATCCCCTGCCGATACTTAAACTTATGGATGTGTTCTGTATATTCTGAGCGTATGCCCTCCTCGTGTGGGAAACCCAGCGAGTGTACGTCGCGTCCACCTTGA
The DNA here is from genome assembly GCF_013418655.1 of Acinetobacter sp. YH12128. Lineage (NCBI taxonomy): Bacteria > Pseudomonadati > Pseudomonadota > Gammaproteobacteria > Moraxellales > Moraxellaceae > Acinetobacter > Acinetobacter sp. YH12128. The sequence goes on from NZ_VPBO01000027.1 coordinate 3,460, forward strand.
ACTCATCGGGTTCAGGGTCACGACATTTGCAGCGGCATCTTCGGAGTGTTTATCTTCCAAGTCATTAAATGAATTTTCAGCATTCAACTCAATTCAAAAATATTCTAAAAAATTCACTATTCTATTTCTGCGCTATTCGACTCCTGTTCTTTTCTTAAAAACTGATGTTACGCACATAAAAGTAATTTCGCATTTTTAAAATAATTTTAAGCCTATTCGACGGAGTCTTACATCTAAGGATTAAATAAAGAGATTAGCCTTCGGCTGGAGATACTTTTGTTTCGGCAAAAGTACCCAAAACCATTGTCATCCGCAAAACTCGTTCACTACCGTCAAATTATTCAAAGCATCACAAAAACATTTTTGATTAGAAGTAGTCCTGTCTTAAACACTTGCGGATGACGTTACCGCGTATCGTTGTTTTATTTGAAGCAAATTGCGCTTTGATGTTACTGCGTAACATCAGTTAAAAATTTTTATTCAAGTTTGTTCACCTTCAAAAGCTGATTTAATCCGCCTTATTCAATTTTTGAGTTGTTCCAATTTAGCTTGCTGCCCATCTAAAAATCGATCCATTTCGGGAAGTATTTGGCGTAAATATTGAATAGATGAAATAGCTTCATCCACGTTCACGACGCCTTTTTCAACCAATCTGTATTGCTGCTCGAGTAAAGCGAGTACTTGATTTTGATTCGGCTGCTGCCCCTGACTCATCTGTGTGTTTATTTGCTGAAATTGTTGAAATACCTGTTCACGTTGCTGTAATAACTGGGTGTGCGTTTCATTATCTTGTCTTTCTTGTTTGGGTTTGGAACTTGAATGCTGTAAAACATTTTCCGTGGTTTGATCTGAATGTGTTTCGGACACTTTTTGTTGATCTAAAGGTAGCTGTTCATGAACCTCCTGCTGCCGTGGTTTTAAAAACTGAATCATCAACCATAAAATTAAACTAAACGTCAAACCTAAAACAATCCATTTTTTATTCATGATGCAGTCTCTAGACACCTTCTGATATTTAAAAAATTCAGAGCCGATTTGACTCTGAATTTACCTTTTTATTTAATTTTATCTAAATTATTAGTTGCCCCATCCTGCTGGCGCATAACCCAAACGAACACGCTGTGGGTGATTGCCAACTGGAACTGTGATGACTTTTTCACCTGTTGCAAAATCAATCACGGTTACTGCATCTGTCGCACTTTCAGAAATTACACAGCGTTTACCATCTGGGCTTTGCGTTGCCCAATACGGTTTGCCTGCAGCAATCAATTTGGCTGCAGTCAAAGTTTTACGATCGACGATAGTGGCATAATCATCCATGGTTCCTGCGACACATAGTTTTTCACCATCTCCACTGATGGAAAGCCCATGATGGCGTGAGTCATTCACCCATTTCGTGCGATCTGAGGGAATCGTTGTACTTCCCGGAAGCTGTGCAATGCGCGTGACTTTGTCTTGATTGAGATCATATTCGACCAGACCATTAAAAAATGAGACCTGCGCATAGATTTTGGATTCATCTTTACTAAATACAATCGGTCGAACTGAGTTTGATAAGTCTTTGCGTCCTACGGCATCTAAAGCAGGTCTAAAATCTATTTTTTTGAGGACTTTATAGTTTTGAGCATCTGCTATCGTGATGTAGCGTTTGCCTTTGGTAAAGTCTTGCCAAGAAGCATCCATGGCTGTTTCGACATTACCAATGGCTGAATTTAGGATTTTAGTACCGTTGGCAAAATAGATATTTTCATGTGGTTTATCGCCCGTCGCAAAACGTCCCAGTTCTTTGCCTGTGTTGATATCGAATATATGTACGACATTACCTGAAGATGCTGAAACAGCAACTTGTTGTCCATCGGGTGAAACCGCCATATGGTCTGCTCGAAATCCTTCAACGGGTGTGCGCCAATTGATTTTCCCCGTTGCTATGTTAATCGAGACTACATCTGCAAAACTTGGGCGTGATGCAACTACCGATTTGCCATCTGGTGTGGAATACATGTCATCGACCAATTGATCATTTCCCTCTCCTGCCGTATTACGAATATAGCTATAAGCGATTAATTTTACTGGGTTGAGGTAAATTTCAGTGAGGCGTTGTTTTTTGTCGGGCACCATATTGATGACACCAACTTTCTGATAGTTTTTTGCAGGATTGATCACTGTAACCGTACCATCCCAATTATTGCCGACAAAAAAGACTTGCTGGCTATTGGGTGGAACGGGTGCAGTGGTTGTCGCTGCGAAAATAAGTGGCGACACCGTAACTGTCATACAAAGAAGTGTCCTGATCCAGAGATTTTTTTCCATTTTTATTGTCCATTCATTTGTTTTTATGCATACCTTTTGACCAAAGCCATCAGATAAGTGTCGCTTTTTTAGCGCAAAGAAAGCTTATTAAATATACAAGTGTAGATATAGCGTATTTGTTTTAATTCCGATGAGTTGTTGATTAAAACCAAGTCTTCAATCTGCATTCACTTTTTTGGAAGCAAAAAAAAGCACCCGAAGGTGCTTTTTTTAGTTCATCAAATGATTAGTAAATAATTTGATTATTGTTGATTAGGTCATCTAGTTCGACTTTGCTCGTTTGATTGAGTAAGACCACGAGATCTTGTGATTCGTATTTCAGACCTGATGTGCCATCACGGTCAATTGAAATCACAGCTGAATCAGTTTCTTCGTCATATTCTACTGTTACAAACTCTGCGAGATTCGCTTCAGTTGCATCGTCAGAAAGTAATGAAGAGATATCGATTTGGTCAGCAATAGAAAAATCATTTACTGTTGTTAATGTATTACCGCCCAAATTGTCATCTGCAAGAAGGTCAAAAACAATATCATCACCAATAAGTAAACTTTCACTTTCTAATGAGAACATCGCAAACGATGCTGTCGCAGTCACTGTTTCCTGAATAGGAAGCACATTGTTACTGTTTCCTAACTCTGTTTCGAGCTGGGTTGTAAGTACATTTACATCTTGAATTGAGGTTTCAGGGACTGTAACTTTCACTACAAAATCTTCAACTTGACTACTTGAAGTGCCTTGATAAGCATAATACCCATCTGAATCTTTGCTTACTGATATATCATTTACCGAAACTTTGGCATCAACTAAAGCATCAAGAGCAGCAGATTTAAATTTCACACCATTTACATTCACATTTTCCTCTGCATCATTTAAAACTTCTGCATGTAAAGTAAATTGTAAAACTTTCTTTGGAGCGTCTGCTTCCGGAGCTACTACACCAAGTTGATCCTGTCCATTTTGATTTTTCTCACCTGTCTTAGCAATTTGAGTTCCATCCGTAAATAGTACACCTTCCAACATATTAATTTGGAAACCACTTACATTTTGGACACCCGTAATACTTAAGTTAAAACCATCAATATAGTTGGTTGTATCAGAGTTGTTTAAAATCATTGAATTGACAGGATATTTTTCACCTGAATACGCTTCATCAAATACAATCCAATCACTCGGAGTACCTTTTTGACCTCCAAAGTCTTTAGGGAAACTATTTGAGAAATTAAGCCCAAGCTCATTCTGAGTCAGAACTTTGTTAATTTTCTCCCAATTGATAATAATAATTTCAGAAACGTTAATTTCACTTTTCAAATTAGTAAAGATTCTTAGCGCATCGTTAATTTTATTGAAATCATTACCATACTGTGGATCATTGATAATAGCTTGCATCTGTGCAGCAATATCTACAATTTTCGCACCCGCAACAAGATCATTAGAAACATAATTACCTTGTGCATCTTTATAAATCGTGCCTAGGTTTGGAACGTTAATCACTGAACTTGACGCACCACCACCAGTTCCACCTGATGTTGAAGTTGATACCGAAATTTCACTTGTTAATGTTGCTTTTAACTCAATGAGTTCAGCATTGCCAGTTACAGGAGTTGTAACCTTACCATCAGTAACTTGAAGACTTATCGAAGGTAGTGCAGCACCTGAATTTAACTGATCCGCACCTTTCTGAGTTAAGGTTACAGATTGATCAGCCACTGATAATTGATAGAAACCGTCGGCACTAACTGTCGAGCCATTAGCAAATGTCACAGTCAGACTATCATTATCTGCATCCGATGCAGCATAAGCAGCAATTTTTTGACCGGCAACAGCTGCACCAACTGTGACTACTTCTGGTTCAATATTTCAATTTCAGGTGCAGCGTTTGTTACAGAAGCAGGATACAAAATTACACCGAACTCTAATTCTGAACTTGCAGTTGAACCATTCGATTTTTCAGTTGCAACAGATTCAAGCTTCACATTCAACTGTAAAGAATTACCTGTAACAACCAAACTTGGTGGTGCAATCGCCACTAAGCTTGAACCTTCGATAATCATGCCATCAGCGACAAAACTTAAATTACCATTTGTATCTGCAGTTCCGAGTAATACTCGAGTTCCATTTATAGTAACAGCGTAAATTTGCATTCCTTCAACCAAGCCTGAGAAATTCAGTGTTAAGTTTTAAGAACCATCTTGGTCATTCAATTTCGTATTAAGTAATCCTAGAGAGATATCCTCTCCAACTTCACCACTTAGGTTGAAATATGATCTATGGAAACCATTTTGATCTTTATCGCTACTACTTCCTTGAATCAAATCAGATACTTGCCATTCCACAGAAGAATTAGTCTGTTGATAAAAATTATTCAGATCTGATACAGCAGCATCAAGACTAGGATAATAACTTATCTTATCACCATGTGACTGATCGATTAATTGGAAATCATAGTTACCCTGACCTGCTTGGTTATGCATGTAGAAATCAAAGGTATAGAACCCTGACTCTTTAGCGGTAAAGCTAAGGTCTACCGATTGGCTCAAGCCTCCCCAACTCACAAATACAGGATCTTGGTTTCCAATAATCAACATACCACTATCATCTGCTTTACCTTTATAGCTATAAGTATGCCCAGCTTCCAAATACACATAACCTGTAATTGCAACGCCTTCATAGGTTGCTACACTTGAATCAACCAAACTTGTAGTTTCACTCGTGCTTGCAGGTGGAAGAGTTGTATTTTTCGAACTGGTTAAGTATTCAAAAACCGTTCTCAAGGTATCTGCTGGCATGCCATTACCATTACCTTGCAATAAATTATAAGATTTTCCATCAACAGTAACAGTTTTAAGATTATTCCAAGTTTGAATATTTAAATTAACTGCCGTTGGGCTCCAATCTAATAAATCTAATGTTAAAGAAGGCTTATCTGCCACTGCATCAACAACAATTTCCAATTCACCTGAAGTCACATGTTTACCATCAGAAACATTAAATTCTAGGCCTGCATATACTCCGCCGTCAGTTGCTGAAGCTTCGTTAGCATCTGGCGCAAATACAACTTTTCCGGCATTAATATCAGCATAAGATAGTGTTTGACCCACGATGATTGGTGTTTTATTCCCAGCAGCATCTACGATTGTCAATACACCGTCTTTTGGCAGATTTGTTACCGTAATAACAAGCTGATCATTTGCTGTATTTGCATCTGAAATACCAAAATGCGCCCATGTTAATGTCACACTTTGATCTTCTATCGTACCACTTGGGTTGTCTCAACTTCAGGAGCGATATTGTCCACTGGGACAGTTTTATCTACTTCCTCACCTGGACTACCTGATTTATCTTCATAACTATCTGTAGGGACAGTTACCGTAACGTTACCATCAACACCCGGAGGTACTTCACCAGTCACCACATATGAGCCATCTGGTTGTTCCACTGGCGGCGTAAATGGTACTTCGATTGGACCATTTGGACCTTCAGCAATGATTTTATCTTCTGTAATTGTCGATGGATCAACATCATCAGGATAAGTCACAGTGATGTTACCATCTGGTGTAATCGTCACTTCTGCTACAGGCGGAACCATATTGATGTTTTCGTTGCCTGTACCTGGTAGACCCAGGTTACCCGAAGTGTCTTCATATGAACCTTCTGGTACATTAACCGTAACTTTGCCTTCAACGTCCTCTGGCACTTTACCCGTTACCGTGATTGAACCGTCTGGTTGAGTCTCAGGTGTACCAAACTCAACCACGATGTCTTTGCCATTTGGATCTTTAACCGTAATTTGGTCAGGCGTAATTGTGGATGGATCGGTGTCATCAGGGTAAGTCTGTACGATGTCACCATTCGGTGTCACAGTCACTTCAACTTGTGGACGCTCAGTTGTCGCATGTTCAACTTTTCCTGGCGTAAATAAGTATGCAAAACCAGATAATTTGTTGTTTCAAAACAATACTATTGATGCATACAAAATACATGTGCAACGTGATGAAAAATTATGCGCAGATGATCAAGCTAAAGACCAAAAATGTGCAACTAAACTCTATATAGATGACTTTAAAGCGGGAGATTTTTATATTAATAATTCTGCTGATTTTTATTTAAAAGAAGGCGAATACCAATTTAAGGTGAAAAATTGTACAACTCATTGTAAAAATTATTCAGTTAGCTATTGTGTAAACGAAAAGTCACTTTTGAATAACTTATTACTTACAGTTGATAATAATGGCAAACCTATTATATTAAATAATGATGGCACTACGATTAATAATTGCCCGATTAGAGAAAATGCTCTAAATAATGTGATAAAACCAATTGAACCTAGTTTAGATAATATAAATTTAGCTGCCGATTCTTTATTTAAATTTAATGGTGGCAAACTAAATGATTTACTTCCTGCAGGTAAATCAAGCTTGAATGAACTAGCAACTAAACTTAATAACCAATATGCACGTATTGATATGATTAAGCTTACCGGACATACCGACCGTTTAGGCAGTGAAAATATAATCAGCAACTTGCATTGCAACGTGCACTAACTGTCAAAAATTACTTAATGAACCAAGGGATTGCTGCTGACAAATTAAGTTTCGCTTCAGCAGGTGAAACTCAGCCTGTAACCAATGGTTGTTTTGATGTGCAAGATCGAAATGCCTTAAAAGCTTGCTTACAAGCAGACCGCCGTGTTGATGTGCAAATTCTTGGTATAAAAAAACCTTAAATAAGTATGCGTTCCTTAAGCTAACTAGTGTTTAAGGAACGCTTTATATAAAAAAGATAAAACCTATTTTTTCGGACTTTTAAGCTTGAACGCGTTAAAATGCCTTTGAGAATTTTGTGCTACTTTGAAATGAACCATGACTTTGAGCACCACCAGCCTTCGTAAACAACTCCGTAAGCAGCGTCGTAGCCTAAACCTATGGGAGCAACGACAAGCTGAACAACAAGTCCTACAGCGCTTAATCAGACATAGTTATTTTAAGCGCAGTCAGCATATAGGCGTTTATTTACATGCATTTGGTGAAATTCACACTCAAAAGCTTATCCACTACTGTTTTTCGCATCAAAAACACGTGTATTTACCCATGATTTGCAACATGGATCAGCAACTGGTTTGGGTTGAAATCTCACGTCATCAATACATTAGTAAACGTTTTTCTCATCACCCACTCGGTATGAAAGAACCCATGGCAAGTCGTGGGAAGCATGTTTCTCATCTTGACCTTTTAATTATGCCCTTGCTCGCTTGCGACAAGTACGGCACACGTATTGGTATGGGGGGTGGCTTCTACGATAAAACATTAGCAACAGCCCACTCTACCCCCTACCGTTTAGGACTTGGCCATGATTTTCAACTCATTCAAGATCCCTTGGTCCGAGAGGCATGGGATCAACCGCTAGATGGCTTTATTAGCCCATCTCAAACTTTAAGCTTCAAACGTTAATTTGATATTCTTGACACTGAGTTACACTTATAAATCACATATTTAGTCATTTTTTATACATTTTAATTGGCATGACCCTTGTAATTTAAAAAATACACATCACTATAAAAAACATGGCAACACCGTTGTCACTCATTAGGAGTGCCCATGTCTGAGATTATTATGAATGAAGAAAGCTTGGAAACTACAATTCCGAGCGTATTACCGCTCTTAGCGCTACGAGATGTGGTTGTATATCCTCACATGCAAATTGCACTGTTTGTGGGTCGTGAAAAGTCGATCAATGCAGTCAATGTCGCACGTGACAGTGACAATCTTGTATTCGTAGTTGCACAAAAAGATTCGCTTACAGAAGAAATTGATCACGACAATTTATATCAATACGGTACTGTCGCGAAGATTGTGCAAGTTGTGAATCATGAGAATGATGAAAACTGTATAAAAGTACTGATTGAAGGCTTATATCGTGCCAAGTTAGAAAAAATTATCGATGCCGATGATTACCTGACTGCCGAGCATTCATTAAGCCCAATGACGGTTTCTGTTGACTCAGAAACTCAGAATAACCGTGTCGAAGAATTACGTACCTTATTTGCTCAATATGCAGAAGCAAAACTGCGTAATGCACGTGAATTGATTGCAGCAGCCAATAAAATTGATGATTTACTGCAATTATTATTCTTCGTAGCAACACGCGTGCCTTTGAATATTGATGTCAAACAAAAATTCTTAGAGCATGATGAATTTGAAGCACATTTAGCTGAACTCATGACCTACTTATTACAACAGTCAGAAGAACAGCAAATTGAGCAAACCTTACATGATTCTGTAAAACGCCAAATGGAAAAGAATCAGCGTGAATACTTCTTAAATGAAAAAATGAAGGTCATTCAACGCGAACTTTCTGACATGAATGGCGGTGCTGAAGATGACGTTGCAGAAATTGAAAAACGTCTAGCTGAAGCCGATTTACCTGAACATGTACGTAAAAAAGCTGAAAATGAGTTCCGCAAGCTAAAAGCGATGCAACCTGCTTCAAGCGAAGCTGCTGTCGTGCGTAACTACCTAGAAGTTATTTTAGATACGCCTTGGAACAAAGCCAGCAAAGTCAGCATTAACCTTGCGAAAGCTCAAGATATTCTTGATGCCGATCACTATGGTTTAGACGACGTGAAAGACCGCATCGTGGAATACCTTGCTGTTCAATCACGTGTGAAAAAACTTCGTGGTCCAATCCTGTGCTTAGTTGGTCCTCCAGGTGTTGGTAAAACTTCACTCGGTGAATCTGTTGCCAAAGCGACTGGTCGTGAATTTGTCCGTATGGCGCTTGGCGGCGTGCGTGACGAAGCTGAAATTCGTGGTCACCGTCGTACATATATCGGTGCGATGCCCGGTAAAATTGTGCAGTCTTTGACAAAAGTTGGCGTAAAGAACCCACTGTTCTTACTCGATGAAATCGACAAGATGGCGCAAGACTACCGTGGTGACCCTGCTTCAGCATTGCTTGAAGTCCTCGATCCATCACAAAACAGTAAGTTCAATGATCACTATTTAGATCTTGATCTAGACCTTTCTGAAGTGATGTTCATCTGCACTGCAAACAGCATGAATATTCCAGAAGCTTTGCTTGACCGTATGGAAGTGATTCGTCTACCGGGTTATACCGAAGATGAAAAAGTGAATATTGCTGAACGTTACCTTGTTCCAAAAGCCATCAAGAACAACGGTCTACGTGCGAAAGAATTAACCGTTCACGAAGAAGCCATCCGCGATATCGTACAACGTTATACACGTGAAGCCGGTGTCCGTAGCTTAGAACGTGAAGTGTCTAAAATTGCACGTAAAGTGGTAAAAGAAGCAGTGAGCAAGAAAGCGAAAAATCTTCAAATTGAAGTGAATTCGAAAAATCTTCCTGACTACTTAGGTCCACACAAATTCGACTTCGGTATGGCCGAAGAAGAAGCTGAAGTGGGTCGTGTAAACGGCTTGGCGTGGACATCTGTTGGTGGTGAACTACTAACAATTGAAGTTGCAGCAGTGAAAGGTAAAGGCAAGTTCATTACCACCGGTTCTCTTGGCGATGTCATGAAAGAATCGATCACAACAGCGATGACCGTTGTACGTACCCGTGCAGATGAACTGGGTATTGAAGCGATTCGCTTTGAAGAAACAGATGTGCATGTGCATTTACCAGAAGGTGCAACACCGAAAGATGGTCCATCTGCTGGTTTAGCCCTAACTACCGCTCTTGTTTCAGCTTTTACAGGCATTGCAATTCGTCCAGATATCGCAATGACTGGTGAAACCAGTCTGGGTGGCCGTGCAATGCGCATTGGTGGTTTAAAAGAGAAACTTCTCGCTGCTCACCGTGGTGGCATTAAGCTTGTCTTTATCCCACAAGATAACGTTCGTGACTTGACTGAGATTCCAGACAATGTCAAAGAAGGTCTAGAAATTAAACCAGTGAAATCGATTGATGAGATTTTACCTCTAGCCTTAGTTGATATGCCTAAACCTCTTGCAAAGACACCGATTGTCAAAGCAACTGAAGGTGGAAAAGCTGCTCGTCACTAAGCGCTAGCAACTCGCAATAAAAGAAAAAAGCCCTGTTTCGACAGGGCTTTTTTTCATTCATGCTTTCAACTAAATATTCGAAAAATTTCATTCAAATCCTTCGCTATGACAAGACTCAAGACAACAGCTACAACTTTTGATTGGATTACTATTTCAAATTCGACATCAAGATTAAGAATAGTCAATAAGAAAGTCTTACAAAATTTGAATGCTATTACTTGAAATATCGCCCTCTATCCCACATATATAGTAGAGAGATATACGCGCTGTATGTTTCTTTATTGGTTCCAATCACGTCTAAAAGCGTGATGATCATTGGAACAGGATGGTCATCTACATCTCCAGGTAGATGACCTTTTATCGCAGTCCACAGGCTTTCGGGGCTGCGTTTTTTATGTCATGTGTTTAAAGACATGCTATTTCAAATTTAAGATGGTTTTCACCAAACCATCGATCACTTGAGCCATTTTGTCTAAGTTTAATTTATCCAAGGTATCTTGCTCGGTGTGATAGTGCTTATTACGATAAAATGCCGTATCAGTGATCATCATCGCTGGCATATCAAATTGCCAATAATTCATATGGTCTGAAAAATCCACACCCTGAATAAATGAAGGTGAAATCAAGCGCTCACATTGTAGTTGCTTCAAAGACTCCATCGCCGCACAATACGATGAAGTTAAGTCACGAGACTGAATATTCCCCACCGATGCAATAAAATTTGTATGCGATGGATAAATCCATTTCAGTCCAACTGGATATTCTTGGGTGACTTTGGGATCAAAATAACCAATCATTTCCAGAATATATACACCTGAAATTTTATCCTTTTCCTTTGCTACCGATTTTGCATGGATAAAACTGCCCATCGACTCTGTTCTAAAATACGGCGGCTCTTCAAGGGTATAAAATACAAATTCAATATTTTGTTTTAATCGCGCTTTTTCAGCCGAAAGAATCCGAGCAGCTTCGAGTACACCTGCAACGCCAGAAGCATTGTCATCAGCGCCATGCTGCTCCTCAAATACATCGTAGTGCGCGCCAATGATCACTCGGTTGCTATGCCCTGCATTTAAGGGACAGACCACATTACGGTATGGTTGGCTGTTTACGGTATAGGTTTGAAAACGACAATTCACACCAAATAAACGCATCTGCTCACGAATCCAAGCAGACACCCGGTTTAACTCTTGAATATTCTTATAGTTACGATATTCAGCTTCATTACCAATAATTTGCTCTAAATAGACTTTTAAATTATCCGGTTCAGCCGTTCTAATATTGTTGGCATACGCCGCAAATGAACACCATCCAAAAATTGAAAGCATTGCTGCTTGCTTGAGCAAAAATAATTTACCGTCCTGCCATGTTTTTTTCATTGTTATTATTCCAATTTTCATCTTTGATCTAATCTGTTTATGCTGCGTATTTAAACAGCAAGCAGAACACGATTTCAATTGCAAATTGTGTCTGAACATACAAAGCTCAAGCGAACCGTTATAATGCTCTTTTGTATACTTTCAGGCGCTGTATGAAAATTCGTATTCTGACAATCGGTCAAAAAATGCCAGCATGGGTTCTGACGGGTTTTGAAGATTATTTCAAACGTATTCAGCCATTTGTTCAAACGCAAATCATTGAATTACCTATGGCTAAACGTGGCAAGAACGACTCTGAAGCCGATATTTTAAAATACCGTCAAATTGAAGGTGACAGCATTTTAAATGCCATGAAATCGAATGAAGTGCTGATCGCCTTAGAAGTCGGTGGTCGTGAGTTTAGTACCGAAAAACTAGCTGAAACCATGAAAGGCTGGATGCTTGAAGGCAATGATGTGGTTTTAGCCATTGGTGGGCCAGATGGACATTCTGAGGCGGTACGTAAAGCAGCAGCATGGCATTGGTCTTTGTCTAAACTAACTTTGCCACACCCAATGGTTCGTGTCATGCTCATCGAACAGCTATACCGTGCAATGAGTATTAATCATAATCACCCTTACCATCGTGCGGGTTAATCCGAACTAACATCCAGCGTATACAGCAGTTACAGCGTTGCAACAATGAAACAAACCGTTGAAATTATCCGAATTGTTACGCTGAATAATATAGTGCATGATCATCATATTCCTTTAAACAACCAACGGCGACCGCGATGAATTTACATACACTTCCAGGTTTATTTATTTCCCATGGCTCACCTATGCTTGCCATCAATCCTGAGCAAGTCGGTCCTGCGTTGGAACGTTTAAGCCTGAATCTTCCAAAACCGGAAGCCATTATTATCATGTCCGCACATTGGGAAAGTAACGCACTAGAAGTAAGTACCAGTGCCCGTCCTGAAACTTGGCATGACTTCCGTGGTTTCCCTGCGGAACTTTATGATATTCGTTATCCAGCGCCGGGTAACCCAGAGCTCGCAGAAGAAATTCTCCATTTGCTTGCCAATGCAGGGTTATTGGCACATGCCAACAGCACCCGTCCACGCGATCATGGCGTTTGGATGCCGTTATTGCATATGTATCCTGATGCTGACATTCCTGTGATTGAAATATCACTTCCGATGACCATGTCTGCACAAGAGATCTATAAAATTGGACAAACGCTTGCACCTTTACGTGACAAGCAAATCTTGTTGATTGGATCGGGCAGCATTACTCATAACTTACGTGAATTGGCTTGGGATGGACGTGCAGCAGCCGTGCCTGAATGGGCGTCTACATTCCGTAATTTTGTGGTCAATAAGCTCACTCATCAAGATTTTGATGCAGTTCTCGATTGGCAAAATATCCCATTTGTGCAACGCAACCATCCGACCATTGAACATTTTGCACCCATCTTCTTTGCGATGGGTGCAGGCCCCCGCTTCTCTATTGTTCACAGTAGCTTTAGTATGGGTTCGCTGGGTATGGATATTTATCGTTTTGATTAAACGTGAAATAAACTTGATAGCTTGACTTATTCATAATTTATATTAATAAGTTAACAAATTATTATTTATGGATACATTTTGCTACTTATTTGAGCTGAATGTATTCATATTTTTTTAAAATGAATGGGTTATGCTACAGGCTGAAATTCACTTAGAACAGTTAGCGTAATGAAATTAAAATATTTAGCGATCGCCCTCTTCCCTTTAGCCCTTGCAGCATGTCAATCAAGCGATATCCAAAAAGCTGGAGATTTAGCCGTGAGCGTATTACAACAACAAAATGCTGATAAAACTTTAGCTTCATATCAATGGAGCACCACCACTGAAAATGCACCAAAACCTTTAGTTTTAAATTTTCTAGAAAATGGCACTTTGGGTATTTCAACCAGCTGTAATAGCATGTCAACCCAATGGAAAGTGGAACACAATACACTTGTAACAGGCAACATTGCATCTACCATGATGGCGTGTCCTGATAATGCGATGAAACAAGAAGGACTTGCATCTTCACTCTTGAGTGACCGTAAAGCACCTTTTGTTTTAAATACCACAGATCCACAAAATCCAACGTTAACCATTATCTCTGCAACAGGTGAAAAACTGGTTTTCACTGGAAAATTAACACCTGAAACCCAGTACAACTCGCAAGGCGAAACCATTTTCCTTGAAGTCAGCCCTGAAACGAAACAATGTACAGGCGTTGCTCCACAAACTTGTTTGCAAGTACGTGAAGTGAAGTACGATGAAAAAGGCCTAAAAACACAAGTTGATAAAGACTGGACCTTATTTTACGATCAAATTGAAGGCTTTAAGCACACTCCTGCAGAACGCCAAATTATTCGCGTAAAACGTTTTGAACGTAAAAACCCTGCTGCTGACCAATCAAAATATGCCTATATTTTTGATATGTCAGTCGAACGTGAAGCCGTAAAAGGTACGTTGTAAGTTACAGCCGATAAAAAACCGAGGTCATCGCCTCGGTTTTTTTATATCTTCACAACTGCAAACGCTAATCAGCCGTGCAAAGTTTTCAAATCACGATGTAATGTTCAGCCAATGCTTTAGCGATGTAAATTTAAAGCTACTACAAAAGCAAAATGCCCTGCCTGAATTCATCCTGAAGAATCGCAATCAACAGACCTATATTTTTAAAGGCATACAGCGAATTACTGATTTACATGATTTTGAAGCAGAACAATTAACTCAAAAGAATCGGGTCTCGTAAAGAATAACGCTCCCCCCAAACCACACTCAAATTAACGATGGCAGTATGACATTCTTAGTGGCCGTAATTACATTGGCCACAATTATGATGTAGAAAAGCATACTTTGCGTTTTATAGGAGATGTAGGGAGTACACTGAAGTTCAGCACACAGTTACATCGGTCAGGGCTTCATTTTTAAACGTTTGCTCGACCAACCCTTAAATTTTCACTTCAGTGTTATGGATAGCGAAATCCAACTTACCCTGATGAGCACTAATTAACAATCCAATATATTCCAAACCATTAAGCCATAAAAAAACCGAGGCTTGAGCCTCGGTTTTCAGTTCAACTTACGGAGAACTTAGTAAACGCCTTGAGCAAGCATTGCGTCAGCAACTTTTACGAAGCCTGCAATGTTCGCACCGTTTACATAGTTCACAGTACCATCTTCTTCAGTACCGTATTTCACGCAGTTGCGGTGAATTTCTTTCATGATCGCGTGTAGACGCTCGTCAACTTCTTCGAAAGTCCAACCCAAACGAATTGCGTTTTGAGACATTTCAAGACCAGAAGTTGCAACACCACCCGCATTAGATGCTTTACCTGGTGCATAAAGAATTTTCGCTTCAACGAATTTCTCAACTGCAGCCAAAGTAGATGGCATGTTTGCGCCTTCAGCAACACAGATTACGCCATTAGCAAGAAGAGCTTCAGCATCAGCTTCATCTAATTCATTTTGAGTTGCACATGGCAGCGCGATATCACATTTGATTGACCAAGGGCGTTGACCTTCTAAATATTCAAAACCGTGCTTAGATGCAAATTCAGAAATACGGCCACGCTTAACGTTTTTCAATTCCATTACTTCAGCAAGAAGTTCAGTTGTGAAACCGTCTTTCACGTATACAGTACCAGCTGAGTCAGAAAGTGAAACCACTTTCGCACCTAAGTACATTGCTTTTTCAGCAGCGTATTGTGCAACGTTACCAGAACCCGAAATCGTTACAACTTTATCTTTAAAGCTATCGCCACGAGTTTTTAGCATTTCCTCAGCGAAATACACAGTACCGTAACCAGTTGCTTCAGGACGCGCAAGTGAACCACCGAAAGTTAAACCTTTACCAGTGAACACACATGCTGTGTCATTGCTTAATTTTTTCATCATACCAGCCATGTAGCCAACTTCACGGCCACCTACACCGATGTCACCCGCAGGGATGTCAGTGTTAGAACCAAGATGACGGTATAATTCGATCATTAATGCTTGGCAGAAACGCATGATTTCGCCTTCAGATTTACCTTTAGGGTCAAAATCTGAACCACCTTTACCACCACCCATAGGAAGTGTAGTTAAAGCATTTTTGAAAGTTTGTTCAAAACCTAAGAATTTAAGAATTGAAAGGTTCACTGATGGGTGGAAACGCATACCACCTTTGAATGGACCAATTGCTGAGTTGTATTGAACACGGAAAGCACGGTTAACTTGAGTTTGACCTTTGTCATCTACCCATGAAACACGGAACTGAATTGCACGCTCAGGCTCAACAAGACGTTCTAGCAAACCGTAGTCAGCATATTGTGGGTTCTTTTCGATGAATGGCCAAAGGCTCGTCATCACTTCTTCAACAGCTTGAAGAAATTCAGGTTGATGTTCATCACGTGTTTTAACGTAGTCTAGGAAGTCGTTAAGGCTGTTATATTTCAACACTTAATCCTCAGCAGATGTATGGATCAAAATTGATCACAATTTTGATCAAAGATATATTTTGGCGCAAAATATTAAATATCTTTTGTAACTAATCAGCAATAGTTTTTTTAAAAAATCTTTAAATTCTTTAAAGAACAGCGATTTAAATTGATTAATCAGATATTTTAGTTATAAATATTATTACTTTTAGGAATATTTTAATGAATTATTTTGCTCATTTATGATGCATCTATAGACCCATTTTTGCGCACAGCAATTCATACTGAAACATGCTAGAATTCAACGTCCTCTTTGGTTTTTCACTGCCTTCATTTGTACTCGCGACTACCCATGACTTCTGAAATTTCCCTCATCCAACAAATTGATGCCCTATTGCCACAAACTCAATGTGGACTTTGTGGACACCGAGACGGCTGCTTACCCTATGCCAAAGCCATCAGTGAAGGAGAAGAAGCCAATAAATGTATACCCGGTGGTCAACCTGTGGCAGATTCACTAGCAGCGTTATTAAATCGTCCACACTTAACAGCAGAAGCCAGTGTTTGGCCCATCCAAAGTGATGGGCGCCCGCAACGGGTCAAAGCCGTGATTCGTGAGGATGAATGCATTGGTTGTACCAAATGTATCAGTGCCTGCCCTGTTGATGCCATTATTGGCTCAGGCAAATTGATGCATACGGTCTTGACGGATTTATGTACGGGCTGCGAACTCTGCATCCCACCGTGTCCAGTGGATTGTATCGACCTTGTCGAAGAGCTTGATCAAGTGCCATCTGAACCTGTTCGAATCGCAGAACAGAATGATTTACGTCGCCGCTACTATGCACATATTCAGCGTGAGGAAAAGCGCCGAATTCATCGTAAAGGCCCTATTGTACGCGCAGAAATTGATACGGAACTTTTTGCCCAATTTTCGACCCAGACAGACTCAGTACCGGTCATTGAAGTCGTGGAAAAACCTGCTACGCCAGTCGTTCAACTCGATGCAAAAACCACCATTGAACTTGCAAAAATTCGTACACAAATTAAGAAATTAGAAAAACAACTGAGTGTTCGAGACGATGCAAAAAAACGTGAGTTACTCCATACGCTCACGCAACAATTAACACAACTGCAAGGGGCTTAATCATGGCTGTTAAAAACATGACTAAGAAGCAAATTCAAACTTTTTTTGAACGCTTACGTGAGCAACGCCCCAACCCGAAAACTGAACTCAATTATAGTAGTCCATTTGAACTTTTAGTGGCTGTTACCCTATCTGCTCAGGCCACAGATGTCAGTGTCAACAAAGCCACAGATAAACTTTTTCCAGTAGCAAATACTCCTGAAGCTATTTATGCGTTAGGTGTTGACGGACTGAAGGAATATATCAAGACCATTGGCCTGTATAACTCAAAAGCGGAAAATGTCATTAAAGCCTGCAAGATTCTCATTGAGAAGCACAACAGCATCGTTCCGAATAATCGTGCAGATTTGGAAGCCTTACCCGGTGTCGGTCGTAAAACTGCAAATGTGGTGCTGAATACTGCTTTTGGTCAACCGACCATGGCCGTTGATACACATATTTTTCGTTTAGGTAATCGTACAGGATTGGCTGTCGGCAAAAATGTTCTGGAAGTCGAACACCGACTCGTCAAAGTGATTCCTAAAGAATTTATCGTCGATTCACATCATTGGCTGATTTTACATGGACGCTATTGTTGTATTGCCCGCAAACCCAAATGCGATGAATGTATCGTGTCTGATGTATGTAATTGGAATGATAAGTATGAGTTTGGTGCATTAAGACCGATTAAAACCACCCAAATTGAAGATTAATCTCTTCAATTTCGGGCTAGATGGAATTTGTAAGAATCAATTGATCAAATTGATGATTAATTTTTATCTTGTTCTTTCTGTTTTTTATCAAACTCTTGCTGCAGTTTTGGATGTAAGCGATATTGCTTAGGGTTCAGTTTAGCTTGCTCTGCTTCTTCCACTTGCACCTTACGCAACATTTTAAAGCTGACAAATAATAAGCCCAATAACACCGCCACAGCGATGATGACCATTATAACCAAAGCAAATTTCATAACAGATTCGCCCTAAAAGCCACATAAAAAAAGAGCCCCACTATGCAGTAGGACTCTTTGATTGTCAAAAATTCAAAAAAGCTGAATTATTTAGACTGATCTAAAATCGCGAACAAATCAGTTTGAACTTGATCGATTGGACGAAGACCATTTAATTTGTCATAAGTCGGTGCGTTTTCGCCAGAAGCTGCACGACCTTGGTAGAAACCAACCAATTGCTCAGTTTCAGCGTGGTAAGAACCTAAACGCTTACGAATTGTTGCTTCTTGGTCATCCGGACGTTGAACAAGGTCTTCACCAGTTTCGTCATCTTTACCTTCCACTTTTGGTGGGTTGTAAACGGTATGATATACACGACCAGATGCTGGGTGTTGACGACGACCAGATAAACGTTGAACGATTTCTTCGTCAGGTACATCGATTTCAATTACGTGATCGATGCTGATACCTTCGTTTTCAAGCGCTTCAGCTTGTGGAATCGTACGCGGGAAACCGTCGAAAATGCAGCCGTTAACACAGTCAGGTTGAGCAATGCGTTCTTTTACAAGACCAATAATAAGCTCATCAGATACAAGGCCGCCATTATCCATGACGCTTTTAGCTTGTAGACCTAATTCAGTACCTTCACGAATCGCAGCACGGAGCATATCACCGGTTGAAATTTGTGGGATATCGTAGCGCTTACAGATCAACTGAGCTTGTGTCCCTTTACCTGCTCCAGGTGGTCCGAGTAATATAATGCGCATAAAAAAACATCCTCATTTTAAACATTGTATATGACGCTATGTAGTGATCTGAACCCAAGATTCAGATCATCTTCCAGCATCTAATTATAAGAAAGCCACAAACAAATGTATTGTACCCGCGATAAAACCGGTTACACCACCCAAGACAATTAAAATCCATTCGTCTTCCTGAAATGCAGGACGTAATAGATTTTGAAATTCTTTCGGTGTTAGCTCACGAATACGGTCTCTAAACATTTGAAAGATTTTCTGTGCACGGCTCGCATTAAACGCAGGGTCGCATACAGGCACCATCGTAATTTCAATTGAGCGATCGATCAAGTCTGTCTTGAGTTTTGCGTACTCTTTTGGACCTAAAGACAACTGTAATGAGGTACGAACCAGTGGAGATTCCATAATTTCATTAATATGACGTTTCACAATGCGACGGGTCTTATCTTTCTTCCCGCCATACATCATTTCGGTCATGATGGATTTTAACGTAATTAGGTCTTCTGTGACTACACTTGCGAATACATCCGAAACTTCTTCTTGGCGTTTCATAAACGCCCCTTGAACATTGTACGTTCCAATACGTGGAATCACAGGTTTAATCCAAGGGAATTTACGATCTTTAGTTAATTCAAATAATTGCAAATACTTTACGGGGTGCGGCTCAATTGGATTAAATACCATCCAGATGGCAATCCAGTTGGTCAAAAATCCCCAGATTGCTGCCCAAAATGGAACCGTCCAATGCCAAGGCACCACAAACCAAACGATCATTTGGAAGATACCAAAGAACATCCCAATCAAGGCACTGATATGCCAAATAAAGTTGATTTCTTTCTGGCCAACTTTAAGGAACATCCGCACCATCAAGAGACGATCCGCTTCCATTTGACTCACCACCATTTCTCGCATGTCAACAAGTGACTCTACGTTCATGGTCAGTTCGGTCACGAGTTCTTTTAAGGTATTTGGCAGCTGTTTATGTGCTTGGGCATAAATACGGCGTTTAATCGAATACGGTAAGTTTTCCCAAAGCACCGCATTTCGGTCTAGCATGACTTCATCAATCAAATGCTCAAGTTCAAAGCCAACTTGTTCACCAATGATGCGCGCCATATCCTCAGGATCCATTGCATCCAAAAACTCGCGTAAGGAACCCAATTTAGACAATGTGTTATCCGTAATAATGCCAGAAATACGTCCAGCTTTTCTTGGCACAATCCCCTGCCATCCCACGGGTAATGGACCTAAATGGAATCCCCAGAAATTAATTGGGTAAAATACCATTTTCAGTGCCATCCAAACGTGTGCCCAGGTAACGAATGCGGTAACGGGGATAATACTCAGCACAGCCCAAAAATCGGGACGTTGCAAAAAGGTTTGCCACAATTCGTTAACGTACTCAAGCATGCATAACTTCCATATTTAATTTTATTCAGTGAGTGCGGTTATAAAATAAAGTTGATTATTTTCACTACAAACCAAAACTTAAAGTATATGAGATTTGTAGTCTCGGTTCGGTTTCCACAATCACATTACCTGATTTGTCTTCTAATTTTTCACCCGCACCCATGCCTACACTAAACGTACTAATACGCTCGGCACTCAACATCACATAAGCAAGATCGATACCACCACCTAAACGCGCTTCATCTTCACCATCTACTTTCTTGGAGTCGATGTGGCCCGCATAAGCTCCGATATAATAACCATTTTTATCTTTGCCAGTGAAATGAACTGGGTAACGAAAGCCGACTTGCCCGCCAGGTGTTTTATCATCGTTCAAGAAAACACCAGCTTTTGCATAAGCAATGCCATATGGGTTTACCCACTCACCATTCACGTGAATAATTTTTTGAGTAAAACCTGCTCCAACATTCCATGGTTGATAACCCTCACCTGTTAATTTTGCCTCAGGTAAAAATGAATTGTCATTGGCATGTGCGATGCTTCCAAGCATCATAAATGCAAGCAATGGATATAATTTATTCATTGTTTTCACAAACTTCCTTAGTATTATTTTTTGGAATATTCCTTTTTTATACGTTTCGACTTTAGCAGAATAATATGAACTGTTATACACAAAGCCCCATATTTTTCATGTCTGCAAAGTCAAAATATAGACTGCAATCACAGCAGAGTCGTTTTTATTTATCAAAAAAATGTCAGTTGCGCTAGAATATGCCTCTTCCGTTATTTTAGCTCTCAGTCTTTAAGTCGAACGCGTATGAAGCAGCATTATCCTTTAAAAAATGTCCAGCAAGAAAAGCGGATTTATCGTAATCGCGTGGTGATTTCGATAGGGATTGTCTCCTTCTTTATGCTGTTGCTTGTGGCACGTTATGCATATTTGCAAATCAAGAGTTATGAGACCTTTTCAACTGCTGCAGATCAAAACCGAATTCGACTGCAACCACTTGCACCTTCTCGTGGTTATATCTATGACCGTAATGGCGTGTTATTAGCCGATAATTATCCGGTTTTCTCAGCAACCATGAGCCGTGCGGATGTTGAAGATATCGATGATACTGTTGAGCGCCTAACACCTTTATTAGAGCTTACATCTGAAGATATCGAACGCTTTAAAAGTCGAATTAAAACCTCTAAAAAGACTGAACGTGTTTCGATTAAACTGAATTTAAATGAAAATGATATCGCCCGTTTTAGTGAGGTGAAATATCAATTTCCGGGTGTCAATATAGAGACCCAAATGACTCGCTACTATCCACATGGCGAACTGTTTGCCCATGTGATTGGCTACGTAGGTCGTATTAATGACAAAGAACTAAAAACGATTGATAAAGATTTATACGCTGGCTCAAACCTAATCGGTAAAATTGGCGTTGAAAAATCATACGAAGAACTTTTACACGGTATGCCGGGAAATGAGTCGGTTGAAGCCGATGCCTTTGGTAATGTGTTACGTCATCTAGGTCGTAAAGATCCGATTCGTGGTAATGACTTATATTTATCCCTAGATTATGGACTGCAAATGGTCGCTTCAGAGCAGCTTGCAGATCGACGTGGTGCAATTGTGGCGATTGACCCACGTACTGGAGAAATTCTTGCTCTTGTGTCCAGTCCTAGTTTTAACCCCAATTTATTTGTTACTGGCATTAGCAGTAAAGATTATTCTGAACTGCGTGATAGCCTCGATCAACCTTTATATAACCGTGCTGTACAAGGGGCTTATCCTCCAGGTTCAACGATCAAACCGATGTTTGGTCTGGGTGGTATTCATTATGGTCTAGTGGACTGGAGTACTGCCATTTCAGATCCGGGCTATTTCACGCTTCCGGGTGACAGCCATCGTTTCCGTGACCACAAAAAAACTGGTCATGGCTCAGTTAATTTACACAAAGCTCAAGTCGTTTCCTGCGATACCTATTTCTATGTCTTGTCCTATCGTATGGGCATTGAAAAAATGAATACGTGGATGCGTCAGTTTGGCTTCGGTGAAAAAACCGGTGTAGATTTACCAAGTGAAAGTACGGGGCTATATCCAAATCCTGAATGGAAGCTCCGCACACGGAAGTCCAACTGGCTCAAAGGTGAAACTATTTCTGTCAGTATTGGTCAGGGTGCATTTACTGCAACACCATTACAACTGGCGATGGCGACTGCCATTACCGCCAATCAAGGCTCACATGTTACACCTCACGTTTTGCGTGAAAGTAAAGGCGCTAAGGTTCATAAAGTCCATAACGCCCCGAATGGTCGCATTCAATTTAATGGTAAGCCAGATGATTGGATTAAAATGCGTGATGCCATGATTGATGTGGTACAAACAGGGACAGGTCGTGGTATTCGCACCCCAATGTATCAAATCGCAGGTAAAACAGGAACTGCACAGGTTAAAAGTATTGCCCAAGGTAAACGTTATAACGAGTCCTTATTGACAGAGCGTCAACTTGACCATGGTTTATTTGTTGGTTTTGCCCCTGCGGAAAAACCTGAAATTGCGATTGCAGTCGTTTGGGAAAATGGTCGTCACGGTGGTTCTGCTGCTCAAATTGCGAAACCGATGTTTGACTACTGGTTATTAACACGTAAAAAGAATCCAATTCGTCCTGCAGGCCATCAAATTAGCGGTGGTCTCATGACTGCGGGTCTAAAACCGAGTGAGTTACCAAGCGGCTCTAATATTTTATCAGCCGATCCAAATGCGAGCCCAACAGCTCAGCAGAACAACAGTGCCACTCAACAACCGAATAGTGTAAATACAACACCTCGTGCTGCCAGTGCAGCACATGCAACCGATGAGGAATAATTCATGAAAAATCAATTAAGAATCATTGGGGGTGAATGGAAACGCCGTCAACTGCCTTTTGCCAGTATTGACGGTTTACGCCCTACACCTGACCGTGTCCGCGAGACATTATTTAACTGGCTCATGTGGGATGTTCAAAATGCCAAAGTCCTCGACCTCTGTACAGGTTCAGGGGCATTATCGTTTGAAGCACTCTCACGTGGTGCAGCAGAAGCCGTTTTAATTGAACCTGATCGCACCCAAGCGAAGTTTCTCATGGACAATTTAGAACTCTTAAGGGTGAGCAAACAACGTGTGCAACTCAAAAACATGACGGCACAACAAGCCATTCCTAACTTGAAAGATCAATTTGATCTGATTTTCTTAGATCCCCCTTATAGTCTTGATTTATGGCAAGAACTTGCTGAATTGGTCGATCCGTGCATTGCAGACAATGGTTTAATTTATATCGAAGCTGACCGTGATCTTGCTCAGTTAAAGCTCCCGAGCAGTTGGCAGCAAATCAAACAAACCAAAGCAGGTACGGTACGTGCAGGCTTATATAAAAAGGCTTAATGTAAATGCACACAAAAAAGGACGTCAATGCGTCCTTTTTTATTACTTGAAAATCATTAAACCTGTGGTCTAAGTGGACGCTGGCTGTTAAATCCACCTGGGGTTTTAGCTTTATCCACGGGCGTTACTTTAGGACGTTGTTGCTGTGGTTTTTGCTGCTGGGGCTTGCTTGTATTGGGTTTAGCTGGCGTCTGAGGCTTTGCGCTTGGACGATGCACATTTGACGGATGCTGAGATGAAGGTTTCTGTACATTCGGTTTATGCGCATTTGGTTTATGCACATTCGGTTTATGAGTATCGTCTGGACGGCTATTCGAATTCGGTCGTGGTGAGTTTGGTCGATGTTGCAGGCTATTCACTCGACCATATGAACGGTCATAACGCTGACTTGAGTCATAACGCTGTCCGTATGAACCACCATATTGACCTGAATAACCATATTGATTTGCATAGCCATATTGATTCGAATGGTATCGGCCATCATCAAATGGCGCCACGACACACCCTGTAAATGTAACTGCAACCACAGATAGCAAAGCAACTTGTTTAAGCATGTGTAGCACTCCTCTTTGATGAAGAGCATTTTCACCTCTTTGATGAAGAGCATTTTCACTTATCGAAATGAATTCAATCGGAAGTCTGTGTACATCTGCTGTATTTAAACATTCATGTTTTATTCATCATTTAACATCCAATTTTTCTTCATTTGCTCAGTCAGCCACATTTATATAGAAAAATTCACTACAATAGCGCCACGTATTTCAAAGCTGTAATTTAATGACTTGGCTGATTTTTATTCTTGGTGCCATCTTTGCGGGATTCGTACAAGGATTAACAGGGTTTGCATTCGCCCTTATCGCAATGTCATTTTGGGTTTGGATACTTCCCCCGCAAATAGCCGCACCCTTGGTCGTCTGCGCTTCAGTTTATAGCCACTTCATTTCATTATCATCAGAACGTAAAAGCATTCCGATCAATAAAAATATCATTTATCCCTATTTAATTGCAGGAATTTTAGGTGTACCGCTCGGTACGTATTTATTAGACAGCATTAATCCAGATACATTTAAATTGGTTTTGGGCGCTTTTTTAATGTTTTGGTGCCCAATTTTATTTTTTAATCCTAAATTTTCATTCATCCAAAAATCAGGGAAATGGGCGGATTCTAGTATTGGATATATTGCTGGAATCTTGGGTGGTCTTGGAGGCTTTTGTGGTGCATTACCCTCTGCATGGCTCATGCTGAAAAATACACCCAAAGCAGAACAACGCTATATTTTGCGACATTTCAATTTAGCCATTCAGCTCGTCACACTCATTAGCTATCTGCTACAAGGGATCATCCATCGTGAACATCTGCCCTATTTAGCCGTGCTTTTGGTGATTATGGCTTTTCCCGTGATTTTTGGTGCCAAACTTTTCTATCGTATTTCAGAACGCCAATTTAAGCATATCGTGTTAGGGCTATTATTTTCTTCAGGCTGCTTCTTGGTGACAATGAGTATCTTAACCTGATGACTCAAAACCTAAAGATATTTTGTCCAAATCATTCTAGAAAAACCCCTTCTCAGTTAGATATTCACATCTTGTAACAATGACACAGTTCACATTTAAATAAAAATTAGCCAAATGGTAAAAAAGTAATTAATTTTTCTGACGAAAATTAATAGAATATTGCACCTCATAATTTTGCTTAAAATAAAACCATGAAAAAGTTCATCCTGCTTGCAGGTGTAACTCTGCTTAGCGGCTGTATGTTTGGCACGTCCAGCGAAATTAAAAAAGCTGAAAAACTACTCTCACATTTTCAATGCAATAATATTGAAAGTTCACATATGACTCATAGCTCGATTACAAGTTTTCATGAAGAAAAACTGGCATCAAGTAAACAAAAGGTCGTGTCATATATCGACAGCTATAAAGAAGGCGAAAAATTATTTCGTATCCCGCTCATTGATGTAGTTGATCAGCAATACATTATTTATAAGGCGGCATGTCAAAATCTGGGCGGTATCCATCCCGACTTTAATGATTAAAATCAATATAAAAATCTAAACAGAAGAATCTAAATAGAAGAATCTAAACATAAAAAAGGACAGCCGATGCTGTCCTTTTTTTGGATTGTTGGATTAGTGATAGCGTGTATCGACACTGAATTTTTCAGGAAATTTGGCATGTATTTGCGCGTAAAAATCCATGATTTCAGCCATATCTTTTTCATAATCGCCTGTAGGATAAACAATTTTACCCACCCCAGTCTTTTTCTGCGCATAGTCCATATAGGCTAAAGCAATCGGCACACCCGCTTGCATAGCAACATGGTAAAAACCAGTTTTCCACTTCTCTTGTTTGGCGCGTGTCCCTTCTGGCGTCACCAACATGACCAATTTTGGATGATGCTTGAACAAGTCAGCCATCAGCTCAACCATACTTTGACGAGCTTCACCATCTTGTTTTGGACGTCGATTAATACCAATTCCGCCCATGGCACGTACAAAAGGCCCAAACGGGAATTTCATATAACTGTCTTTAATCGTGATACGAACATTAACCCCTAAAGCTTTCAGGGCAAGGCGTGCATAAAGTGCATCCCAATTACTGGTATGTGGCGCTGCAATCATGACACATTGGTCGATATTTAAATCCCAATGGTTATCAATTTGCCACCCCATTAAGTTCAGACTTTTTTCCGCTGTTTTTTCAAACACAATTTGCACCGACAGTTTTTTCTATGCCACAGAGTTTAACAACGCAAAATAATTATAAAAGCCTATATTGTTCAGTAATCCACCAATTAATATATAAATGTCCTTTAGCGTTCACTTTTAGGTAAATCACCAATATTTCACTATTTACGAATTTTAAAAATCAAATGTCTGTTTTGATGTATTAACCAAACACACAATTGTTAACAAGAATAGGCTATTTTTCTTGCGCAATAAAAGCCACGCTTAGCATTATATTGGGTACGTACGGTGTATAAATCTCATGAAAAAACTAATGCTCGCTCTCTGTATGGTCAGTGCAACCTTAACGGCATGTTCAAAGACTAGCAATGATTCTGAAACTGCGACACCACCAGATAATAACGTCATTGCCAATACCGACGCTGCCTCAGAAAGCCCGATTGCCACAGGTGATAACACCGAAAATGCACTTGATTGGGCGGGTGAATATAAAGGAATTCTGCCTTGCCATGATTGCAAAGGAATTGAAACCGAACTTGAACTTAAACTTGATAAGAGCTATGAACTCAGCCAAGAGTTTTTAGGTAAAGCTGCAAACACTGAAAATAAAGTGAAAGGCAGTTTTAAGTTTTTGCCAGATCAACCTGGGATGATTCAACTTGATGCCCAAGGCGACAATCGAATTTATTTTGTAGGCGAAAACTTTATTGAGCTTCGTGGTGATAAAGGTGAAAAATTGGAAATGCCTGAATTTAATTTCCAGCTCACTAAAAAGCTTGATTAGCGTTTTTATTTAACATTTGTAGTCATATGTTAGTCATAAAAAATCCCCGCAAAAGCGGGGATTTTTTGTTTAATCCAAATGTATTAACGGGTTAATTATTTACCGCCAAATACATAAGAAAGACCTACACGACCACCAACTTCGCTACCACCAGCAACACCGATTGCAGCGCTAAGTGAAGTACGGCCATCAGCAAATACGCTTGCAACACCTAGAGCACCTGCAGATTCACCTTCGTAGTGACCAACACCACCAAATACTGCAAATTGACCTGCACCAATGTTAGGAATTTGTTGTTGAGCAGCTAAAGCAATTGCAACACCACGGTAAGCTGTTTTCTCTACGTCATCAATACGGCTGTTCAATTGGTCAACACGGCTGTTTAAACCAGCTGCAACAGTATTGAACTGAGTTAAACGCTCATCAACTTGTACGATTTTTTGGTCAACTTCAGCAACTTTAGCATCAATAGCTTCTGTTGCACCTGCTACAGCACCATCAACAGAAGATTTGATGTTGTCAACAATACTTACGCCATTGATACGGAAATCACCAGAGTCAACATAGTCAGCAGTGATTTTTGTTGTTGCAGTAGTTTGCTTACCTTCTGAATCAACAGTCGTTTTCTTAACTTCAACGCCATAAACGTTTTGGTCATCTACTTTATTAATCACACCAGTTGAAACTGATTGAGTAGTTTTGATAGTAGCCTCACCAACGTTTTCATTAGCGACTGCAGTAGCACCAGTAGCACCAGTAGTTTTTACAATACCTGCTTGAAGTTTAGATTTATCTACAGATGTAACCGATTCGCTATAAGTTACATTTTTATTAGTAATTGTATTATGAACAACTGCTTGTTCAAATTTACCAGTTGTATATGTTGCTGTACCTGTACGAGTTGGTAATAAATCAGCTACATCTGCTGCTGTTACATCAGCAACTCCTGCCAGTGTATAATTACCATCAGCATTTTCAGTTGCTGCATAGAATTTTGAAGCAACTTCATTGCCAGCGTCATCATTATAAACTTCAAGAATTGTACGACTACCAATAGTATATTGACGAGTTTTTAATGTCGAACTATTTGCTGCACCTACTTGTTTTTCATTTGTAATAACACTGCCGTCATACTGAAGAGTGCCTAAGCTAAGATCAGCTAATGCAATACCATTACCTGTTAATGCAACAAAATTGTTGCCATCTTTAGCACTTACACCATAAATATTTTTAGATACATCTAAAGGCTGACCAGTTACGGCATCATATGCACCAGTATTTCCAATAATACCTGAGTTTACATATTTAGAATTTGAAGTACCTGGAACGATTAGTGTACCTTTAAACTGAGTAGTAACACCTTCTGGATTAATATACGCACCTTGTAATTGTTGATTCAAACCACCAACATTACCTTGATAACCATATACTAAATGTTCATTATTAATTGCTTTTAACTCATAGCCAGTAGTTGTTGTACCAGCTGTAGAATCCATTAATTGACCGCCATTAGATAGCGTGTCAAGTAAAACATCATTACCCTTGTATTCTACTAGTTGATCATTTCCAGCAGCATCTTTAACAAATTCAAAAAAACCTTCAGATGTTTTTGAACCCAACTTTGTTACGCTAACTACTTCTTTACCAGATGCCGTTTTATAGTTAAAAATTTCATAAGTTACTTGAGAACCATTTCCAGTAACTGAACTAACAGCACCAGTCCCCAAGTCAGTCCCGCTAGTACCTTGATTAAGAACTGGTGAGAACACATAACCTGTACTATTAAACAAACCTTCAGATCGCTGGGTTGGATTTGCATTTTTTGCATTTGCACCAACTGCTAAAAATGCCAAACTTGCTGCTAAAAGTGTCTTTTGAAATTTCATACAAATTCCTTCAATTTTTATAAAAAGACTGGTAGACCCTAGGATGATGTTTACCAGCGAAACTTTTACGAATGCGTACTTATCGTCTGGAGAATCCGCAATTCATAGCCAACCGCCCCTGCGGTGCTGTGGCAATAATATACAAAATGAAACATTAATATCAATCAAAATTTGATTTATTTTTAAATAAAAAATATTTTAATTCTTTTTTTTATACAAAAAATACTATAATTTATTGTTTTTTTGATATTTTTTATATAATAAAATTAATATTAAAGAATTATATTTCCTTTAACTTTTACTCTTTAATCAATCAATATTTGATTGCTCGTAAACACGTATCGTTTATCCTCCTTACAAAAAATTACTCTTATTTATCAATAATTAGACGAAAAATGATTGTTATTTATTTGGCTATTTTCTACAATCAACATTTAAATTTACCGGACTCTTATCGACATTCTGTTACATTTAAGAGTCCTTAATTTTTGTAAGCAGAATCAATGAAATATGAGTAATCTACAAGAAAAGTTAGCTTTTAGTGAACGCTTGAAACAGGCACTAATAGATTCAAATCACCCTATTAGCCCAACTTATTTGTCAAAAGAGTTTAATCATAGATATGATGGCGCTCCTGTTTCAGTACAATCGGCAAATAATTGGTTATTAGGTAAAGCGATTCCAAATCAAGATAAACTGGCTATTCTTTCTATTTGGCTCAATGTCACTAGCCAGTGGTTACGCTTTGGCGACAACACATTAGGATCATCCAATCTTGAGTCAAATGATCAATCAGAACTTGATTATTTTTTAAAATTTCGGACATTGAATGCGAGTCAAAAACAAATCATCAAAGATTTAATTGACCAATTCATTCAGAGATAGAACTATCCTTATTCAACAATTTTAAATATTTTTTATTTTCAAGCTCGTAAAAATTAATTCTCTCTTCATAGTCACGTATTGTCTTGTAAAGCATCTGTAACTCTTTTTTACTCACGAGAATTTTTTCACAATTGGGATCGAATACTTTTGAATGTTTATTCATGCATTTTATTCGCTTACCGTCTTGATTTATCATTGCTATTCTTATAAAGAACATGTTGATAAAATCATAAATTAAAATTTTAAATATTCCAATATATAAATCATACAAATCAATAACAATTTCTTATTCTCAATATAAAGAATAAAAATGATCACATGTTTTACATTAATTTGCGTTATGTTATTCAAATAATCACATAATTACAACACACATCACAAAAAAAACCCTGCAAAATGCAGGGTTTAATTTTATCTTGCAGCAATTAGCTTACATCATACCGCCCATGCCACCCATACCGCCCATATCAGGCATAGCAGGTTTATCTTCTGGAATTTCAGTGATCATACATTCAGTTGTAAGCATTAAGCCCGCAACAGATGCAGCATGCTCAAGCGCAGAACGTGTTACTTTCGCTGGGTCAAGAATACCCATTTCTAACATATCGCCATACTCTGAAGTCGCAGCGTTATAACCGAAGTTACCTTCACCGTTTTTCACAGCATTGATTACAACTGAAGGCTCATCACCAGAGTTTGCAACGATTTGACGAAGCGGCGCTTCAATCGCACGACGTAAAATATTGATACCAACATTTTGATCATCGTTAGCACCAGACACACCTTCAAGTGCTTTTGCAGCACGTACAAGTGCAACACCACCACCTGCTACAACACCTTCTTCAACTGCAGCACGAGTTGCATGAAGTGCATCATCAACGCGATCTTTCTTCTCTTTCATTTCAACTTCAGTTGCAGCGCCGATTTTGATTACAGCAACACCGCCTGCCAATTTAGCAACGCGTTCTTGAAGTTTTTCTTTGTCGTATTCTGAAGTTGATTCTTCAATTTGAGCACGAATTTGAGTTACACGTTCAGCAATTTGCTCTGCAACACCTGCACCATCAACAATTACTGTGTTTTCTTTAGAAACAGTCACTTTATGCGCTGTACCTAAGTGCTCAAGTGTAGTTTGGTCTAAAGACATACCAACCTCTTCAGAAACTACAGTCGCGCCAGTTAAAATCGCGATGTCTTGAAGCATCGCTTTACGACGATCACCAAAACCAGGTGCTTTAACAGCACAAACTTTGATAATGCCACGCATGTTGTTTACAACAAGAGTTGCAAGTGCTTCACCTTCAACATCTTCAGCAATGATAAGAAGCGGTTTACCTGTTTTAGCAACAGCTTCAAGTACAGCAATTAATTCGCGGATGTTGCTGATTTTTTTATCAACAAGAAGAATGTATGGGTTTTCAAGTTCAGCTGTTAGTGTATCTTGCTTGTTTGCAAAGTACGGGCTGATGTAACCACGGTCAAACTGCATACCCTCTACAACATCTAGAGAATCTTCAAAGCCTGAACCCTCTTCAACTGTAATTACACCCTCTTTACCGACTTTTTCCATTGCTTGAGCAATAAGTTTACCAACAGTGGTGTCAGAGTTCGCAGAAATAGAACCTACTTGTTCAATCGCTTTAGAGTCAGATGCAGGTTTTGCAGTCGCTTTAATTTCAGCAACTACAGCTTTAACCGCGATGTCGATACCGCGTTTAAGATCCATTGGGTTCATACCCGCAGTTACTGATTTAATCCCTTCATTAAGGATTGCTTGTGCAAGAACAGTTGCAGTTGTTGTACCGTCACCCGCGATGTCGTTGGTTTTTGAAGACACTTCACGAACTAGCTGAGCGCCCATGTTTTCAAACTTATCTTTTAACGTGATTTCTTTAGCAACAGAAACACCATCTTTAGTGATGTGCGGCGCACCGAAAGAACGGTCGATGACAACGTTACGGCCTTTAGGACCTAAAGTCACTTTTACAGCATCTGCAAGTACATTTACACCCGCGATCATTTTTGAACGCGCTGAATCACCAAATTTTACGTCTTTAGCTGACATGTCTAACTCCGAATCTTTTTAAAATTTTTAACAATTTATGATGAATAAAAGGGTCTAAATGCGTGTACGAAACTTAAGCTTCAAGTACCGCTAAGATGTCAGACTCTTTCATAATAAGAAGCTCTTCGCCTGCTACTTTTACTTTTGTACCGGCATAAGTGCCAAACAATACGTTGTCACCAACTTTAACGTCTAATGCACGTACGCCATTGTCAGTTACTTTGCCATTACCTACAGCGATTACTTCGCCTTGAGCAGGTTGTTCAGCTGCTGAAGTACTTAAAATAAGACCACCAGCAGTTTTAGTTTCCTTTTCAACACGGCGAATCACAACGTTGTCATGCAAAGGACGAATATTGCTCATAGTTAACTCCAGACTAAGTCTATTTACTAGATAAAAGACGATGACATTTTGATTTCCGTAAGCCATCGACAAAAAATAATTTAGATGACACTTTTGTGGGGATGGAAAAAAACCCTTCAAGGGCAAAATTTAATTTTTTTCATTTTTTTGTATTTTTTTTCTTCAAAATTTAAATTTAAAGGATTAAAGCTCATCCAAAATATGAGTACTAAGATTTTCTTCGAATATTTTTAACTTTGAATGATAAAAATAATGCTGCACATTCATCTGCTCATCAATGACATTAAAACTGTTGGCAAGGTTATCGTGTAGGCGATATGACATTGCAGTTCCAGCATGAATATCCCAAACTGGATGCGCAGCACCTAAAGCATAAATCTGATTGAGGTCATAGCTGGCTGGAACATGTAAATGCCCATGCAATAAACCATTTAAACCGTGTTGACTCCACTGTTCGAGTGCCAAACGCCCTTGAACAGGACAATCTTTCACACCATGCGGGTCATTGGGCGGCGTATAAAAAGGTTGATGCGCTATGATTAATTTCACTTTATTGGGCGGCGCATGTTTAAGTAATTCCTCGACATGATGTATTTGCTCCAGCGATACATGCCCTCGCGTATGGTAACGACGGCGAATACTATTGATCCCAATTAAATAAAAATGCTCGGTTTCCAGTACATTTTCCATGGCACCAAAAAAAAATTGATAACGTGCAAAAGGGCTAAAAACACGGTTCCATAAATGATATAGCGGAATATCATGATTCCCCGGCACAACGATATAAGGCAGCTTTAAGCTTTCTAAAAATTGCTTACATGCATAAAACTGACGATAACGCGCACGTTGGGTCAAGTCTCCACTGGCAACCACGGCCTCGATACGCTGTTCACGACAAAATTGCTGAATAGCGCGCATACACTCTGGCTTTTCAGTGCCGAAATGCAGATCAGACAGATGCAGTATCATGTGGCACCCGTATCTTTAAGGCTTGTTTTTGCACTCGAATTTTAAGCGGCGGTTTCATTTCTACAATCTCACCATCCACAGCAACGGTCATTTTTTTTCGTTGGGTATGTATGGTGACTTCATCAGCGGCAAAACTATACACATCTGGTGCATTGTCGATATTGCCACGGATCAATTGCCATAAAATTTTAAATAAAGTTTTCTTATCACTTTTTGCGACCACCACACCTGCAACTTTACCTGCCTCTGCATCTTTAGCGATTTGCAAATTTAAATCGGCCAATTGCAATTGATTATTGCCAAAAAAGATCAAGGGCGTTTTGACTGGATAAATATGATGATCGACTTCGATTTCCAATTTTAACTCTTTGCGATCTCGAATCAGCACATCCAAACCTGAGGTATAAGCATGTAATGGAAAACGACCAAACTTTTGATTATAAAACTCTCTTTTTTGTATAAATAATGGATACAAGCCTAAACTGGCATTGTTTAAATAGATATGTTCGTTGATTTGCGCCACATGCACCTGTCGATTAGTGCCTGTCGCAATCACCTGTGCTGCTTGAATTAAATCGAGAGGAATATTGAGTACCCGCGCCACATAATTAAATGTGCCCAAAGGTAAGACCCCCATAGGAATATCGGTATGCATCAACTGATGAGCAACAGCATTTAAGGTTCCATCACCACCTGCAGCAACCACAACCCCCAAATTATCAGGGTCTTGATGGCGTGCAAATACCTTGCTCATTAAAGTATCAAAACTCGCTTCCTGCCCAAGCTCAAATGACTGTATTTCGAAATTATGATCGGATAATATCCGCACAAGTTCCTCGTAGACTTCATCTTTGTTTGCAGCATGAAATCCTGATTTTTTATTATAGATAATAGATAAAGGCTTGGCTTGTTTAATCACTTTTTATACATCTTGGCCGCTTAGTATTGTATTTTGTCGAATTTAACAGCAAATAATAGCGCCTTTATGTAAAAATCGAATTACCACCATTTATTTAATCAATAATAATTCTCAAATACAAATTACATGCAACTTTTTGTTTTTATTAAAAATAACTATATAAAATATTGTCCATCACGTTAATAAATAAAGTGAAAATTCACCACATAATATGTTAAGTTATTGTATTTTATCTATATTTAATATAAATAGCATTAACTACCAAAAAAAATCTACCACTTCTTTAGTCTTATTTTTTTTATGATTTTATGCTTTAATACAGCCACTTTTTTTCATCTTTTATCTGCATGATGTATCCCATAATGCAGATTATACTTTGTACGGTTAGTACATTTTTGAGATAGGCCTCACCATGACCCAAGTGAACGCACCAGAATTCGTTCGTCACCCTAAGCTCATTGCTTGGGTGGAAGAAATTGCCAAATTAACCAAACCAGCAAAAATCGAATGGTGTGACGGTAGCGCAGAAGAATATCAACGTTATATCGACTTGATGATCGCTAACGGCACTATGCAAGAACTTAACCAAGAAAAACATCCTGGTTCTTACCTTGCTAATTCTGATCCTTCTGACGTTGCTCGTGTTGAAGGTCGTACTTACATCTGTTCTGAAAAACAAGAAGATGCAGGCGCAACAAACAACTGGGAAGCTCCAGCTGAAATGCGTGCTCGTCTGAATGGTTTATTTGACGGTTCAATGAAAGGCCGTACTTTGTACGTAGTTCCTTTCTCTATGGGTCCTTTAGGTTCTCATATTGCTCACATCGGTATCGAACTTACTGATTCTCCTTACGTTGCTGTAAGCATGTCTAAAATGGCTCGTATGGGTAAAGCTGTTTATGACGTACTTGGTACTGACGGTGACTTCATTCCTTGCGTACACACTGTTGGTGCTCCGCTTGAAGAAGGTCAAAAAGACGTTGCTTGGCCTTGCAACCCTGAAAAATACATCGTTCATTATCCAGAAACTCGTGAAATCTGGTCTTACGGTTCTGGTTACGGCGGTAACGCATTGTTGGGTAAAAAATGCCTAGCTTTACGTATTGCATCTTCTATGGGTCGTCAACAAGGCTGGTTAGCTGAACACATGCTCATCCTTGGCGTGACTAACCCACAAGGCGAAAAACACTACATCGCAGCTGCATTCCCTTCTGCTTGTGGTAAAACAAACTTCGCGATGTTGATTCCACCAGCGGGTTACGAAGGTTGGAAAATTGAAACTGTAGGTGACGATATTGCTTGGATCAAACCAGGTGAAGATGGTCGTTTATATGCAATCAACCCTGAAGCTGGTTTCTTCGGTGTAGCACCTGGTACAAATACCAAGACTAACCCAAACTGTATGGCGACTCTTCATAAAGACGTAATCTATACCAACGTTGCTGTAACTGACGAAGGTGAAGTATGGTGGGAAGGTCTGACTAAAGAAGCGCCTGCTAACTTGACTAACTGGAAAGGTCAGCCACACGTTGCTGGTGAAAAAGCTGCGCATCCAAATGCTCGTTTCACTGTTTCAGCGGGTCAATGTCCTTCTATTGATGCTGACTGGGAAAATCCAGCAGGTGTTCCGATTTCTGCGTTCATCTTCGGTGGTCGTCGTGCAGACACAGTGCCTCTAATTTCAGAAGCATTTGACTGGGTTGACGGTGTTTACAAAGCTGCAACTATGGGCTCTGAAACAACTGCTGCTGCTGTTGGTCAACAAGGTATCGTTCGTCGTGACCCATTCGCAATGCTTCCATTTGCGGGTTACAACATGGCTGACTACTTCTCTCACTGGTTAGAACTTGGTGAAGAAGTTGCTGCTAAAGCTAAAGCTGCTGGCAATAAACTTCCTGGTATCTACAACGTGAACTGGTTCCGTCGTGATGCTGAAGGTAACTTTGTATGGCCTGGTTTCGGTCAAAACATGCGTGTTCTTGAGTGGATCATTGACCGTTGTGAAGGTCGTGCAGACGCTGTTGAAACACCTATCGGCCTTGTTCCAACATACGAACAATTGAACTGGACTGGTTCAGACTTCACTAAAGAGCAATTCGAGCTTGTAACTTCTCAAGATAAAGATCAATGGATCAAAGAACTTGAAAGCCACACTGAATTGTTCAACAAACTTGGTGATCGCTTACCAAAAGCACTTAAAGTACGTCAAGACGAACTTTTAGAAGCTGTAAAAAAATCTGCTTAATCGGCCTTTAATTTCCCTCCTTTAAAAGAGGGATTAAGAAAGATTTAAAAGACCGCCTTGTGCGGTCTTTTTTATATCCACTAAGCCACATCTTGAGCTTTTTGTTTTATGCGAATTGCCATTAAATATTCATCCAAAACATCAACTTCAGCTGCGCTGAATTGCAAATATAACTTTGTCCGTCTTTGCAAAATATCTTCAGAACTTCTCACCCATTCCTGCTCAACTAAATAATCCACTTCTTGAGCATACAAGCCATGTCCAAAGTTTTGCCCAAGCTCATCAATCGAAGTTAAATGATTCAGCAAAATCCAGACACGGGTTCCATAAGCATGCGCCCAACGACTGGCCAGGCTGCTCGAAACACCTCGCACTTTTTGTTGGATTTCAACTACCAACTGCTCTACCGATTCTAAATTTTCCGCACCAGGCAATGTTGCATCAGCAGTCCAAGGTTTGGATCGATGATGAAAAACCGTTTTAAGCTGATCTAGCGCCGCTTCTGAAAGTTTTCGGTAAGTGGTGAGTTTGCCACCAAAGATTGAAAGTAATGCAGCCCCTTCTACATCGGTCAGTGCCAAGGTGTAATCTCGCGTGACTGCGGCTGGATTATCTGACTCATCATCACACAGCGGACGCACACCTGAATAAGTTGAAATAATGTCCGTTTGCGTCAATTGAGTTTTAAAGTGATCATTTGACACATCAAGCAAGTAATCGATTTCTTCCTGGCTTATCTTTACTCGATTTGGGTCTGCGTGATATTCACGATCTGTCGTGCCGATCAAGGTATATTGTTCTAAATAAGGGATCGCAAAGACAATGCGATGATCATCATTTTGCATAATAAAAGCTTTATCACCCTCAAAAAGTTTTGGAACAATGATATGACTACCCTGTATCAGCCGTATACCATAAGGTGACTCTTGCTTTAACCCCTGTTTTATAAAGTCAGCAACCCAAGGACCTGCCGCATTCACCAAGACTTTAGCCTGCACATTTTGCAATCCCTTGGCATTTTTTAGACATACCTGCCAAATTCCAGCTTTGCTATATGCATTTAAACATTCTGTTCGAGTCAGAATCTGTGCACCATGTTCTCGTGCTTGTATCGCATTCAGTACAACTAAGCGTGCGTCATCTACTGCACAATCGGAATATTCGAACCCTCGGGTAAATTTGGATGCTAAAGGACTAGCTTCCACATCAAATTCAATACCATTTGAGCCTGAAAGCTGTTCTCGCTTACCCAAATAATCATAAAAGAATAATCCAGTCCGAATCAGCCAAGCCGGACGTAAGTGCGGTTCATGTGGCATGATAAAACGCATCGGTCGAATAATATGAGGGGCTTTTTTAAGCAGAACTTCGCGTTCTGCCAGTGCTTCACGTACCAAACGAAATTCTTTATGCTCTAAATAGCGAAGACCACCATGAATTAATTTGCTACTTGCAGATGAAGTGTGGCTCGCGAGATCGTCTTTTTCACAGAGCAAAACACTTAAACCCCGCCCCGCTGCATCACAGGCAATACCAACACCATTTATTCCACCACCAATGACCACCATGTCATATATTGATTGTTGTTGTGTATTCATCGCTCCCTCCCGCTATGTCTTTTTATTCAACAATGCTTCGTTTTCTTTGCTTTATTATTTTTCTCATTGATCATGCTTTTTTGATCAAGTACCTATTTTGATCAAGATATTTGTACGCTGAGTTTTTTATATCCTTCAATAAATGAGAAGTTATATTTTAAATGTACGTTTAAAAGCTTGCTGGCTCAAGCATGAAATCAATCATTTTAAAGTCAGAACCTATATTCAAAGCAAACATAATTACAAGCAGTTGATTTGTATTTTTTTTCAACCTAATCTTTTTTAAAATTTTATTTCAAGCTTTTATATATTGCATGTTCAGCTGCAGAAGCCTTCAGTTTTGATGTACCCCGTTTATGCACTTACAGATACCATCTTTGGTGGTACTGCAGAATTTTTTGCCCTAAGTTTCAAAGAAGCTGGCTATGAGACATGGTTCTTCATCTATGTAACCATCATGATTTTTATTTCATTATTGGTCTACGTCTTTATGAAAGACACCAAACACCATTCCAAAATTCAGGAGCATTGATCAGGTTCATTTGATGATGACTTATTGATCAAGCTGATCAAAAACAGCATGTTTTTCCAATCAAAGCCTCAATCGATGAGGCTTTGTTGTTTTCATTTAGTCGTGAAAAATCTATCTGATCAAAAAAATCGCATTTTATAGACTAAAGTCGCATGATTTTCTGCGACAACAGGAGTATAAATTAAATAAATATAGTTCCATCTCCCATTTCGACAAAATATATTGATTTAAACTTTTCCCAAAGAGTTTAAATGGATATGTTTTGCATTCATTCCTTGGAGAATGATGTGTCAAACTCATCTGAGCCAGTTGTTCCTGAACAATTGGATAGAAAAACTCGTGTCAAATCTATCCTCGGCGGATCTGCCGGCAACCTCGTTGAATGGTACGACTGGTATGTCTACGCTGCCTTTACCCTTTACTTTGCACCGCAATTTTTCCCTGACGGTGACAATACTGTAAAACTCTTACAAGCAGCTGCAGTCTTTGCACTCGGTTTCTTAATGCGTCCAATCGGCGCATGGGTCATGGGTATTTATGCGGACCGTAAAGGTCGTAAAGCAGGTTTAACGCTGTCTGTATCGTTGATGTGTGTCGGCTCACTGATGATCGCATGTGCACCAACCTATGATTCTGTAGGCATGCTCGCACCCGCTATTCTACTTTTAGCGCGTTTACTCCAAGGCTTAAGTGTTGGTGGTGAATATGGTTCTAGTGCCACCTATTTGACTGAAATGGCAGGTAAAAACCATCGTGGCTTCTTCTCAAGTTTCCAATATGTCACACTGATTTCAGGTCAGCTATTGGCACTTTGCGTTTTAATTATCTTACAACGCAATTTCTCAGAACAAGCTTTAACTGAATGGGGCTGGCGTGTTCCGTTCTTCATCGGTGCATTACTCGCTATTGTGGTGTTCTGGATTCGTCGCGGTTTAGTTGAAACTCAATCCTCTAAAGAAGCTCAAGAACAAGCTAAAAATGGTGGTCCAAAATCAGGTGCTTTAGCGTTATTTACCAAATACCCTAAACAAGCCTTCACTGTGATCATGTTGACTGCCGGTGGTACTTTAGCGTTCAACACTTTTACCACATATTTACAAAAATATTTGGTCAACACGTCTGGCTTTGAAAAAACCACAGCAACTGAAATTACCACTGCTGCAATTTTCATCTTCATGCTTTTACAACCTGCTGTCGGTGCGCTTTCAGACAAAATTGGTCGTAAGCCAATTATGATCGCCTTTGGTGTGCTTGGTGTGCTGTTTACCATTCCTATTTTCAATGGTATCGGTTCAACTACCAGCCCAACCACAGCATTTATGCTTTGCATGAGCGGTATGGTGATTGTCACTGGTTATACTGCGATTAATGCCGTAGTAAAAGCAGAGTTGTTCCCTGCACACATCCGTGCCCTAGGTGTTGCATTGCCTTATGCCATTGCAAATACACTCTTTGGTGGTACCGCAGAACTTGTAGCTTTGAGCTTCAAAAATGCAGGCCATGAAAACTACTTCTTCTACTACATTACATTCATGATTGGTTTATCTTTAATTACCTATGTCTTCATGAAAGATACTAAAAAACATAGCATGATCACTGACGATTAATTCGCTCAGCCCTGCTATTCCACTTAAGCTCATCAAAGCCTATTTTGATGAGCTTTTTTTATCTCCATTTCCATCTACTCATCGTTTCGGCTGCATCAAAGATTTAATCAAACTTCTTTGGCTTTCTTTGTTTTCGCCATCGAGTCGACAGACGGACTATGGCATACTGAACATACAAATACACACGGCGAATGAATGATGAAAAATATTTACAAAGTTTTAAGTTTGGGTATTGTTGCAATGTCGATGGCTGCTTGCCAAAGCACTCCACGTGCTTTTAATGGTCAAACGGGCTTTCAAATAGAGTCCAAATCTGCAGATAGCGCAACACTTGCATATACTTTAGCGGGTCGCCAAAACCAACAACTGGATGCCAATAAATTACAACGTGCTTGCCAAAAAGTATTAAATACGCAAAAGACCTATAAATTACAAATCTTAAGCGTGAACGAAATTGCAAATCCTGCTTTGGAAAATACCCAGTACGGCCGTCAAATTGGTAATACACGTGCGAACTTCGGTCTATCAAATACTCCTGATCTACGTAACTCTGAAAACTTAGGCGCGCGTGATGCACTCGATGCTCGCCCTGCCACCTTACGTGTGGTTCGCTATACCTGTTCTTAATCAAATTTGCTGTTCAAAAGATAAAAATAAGACGCTTAAAGCGTCTTATTTTTTATGGGTTTAATATTTATAGGGTTTTATAAAAACTCACATTACGAAACTCAGGTGATTCATCCAAATCAGGCCATGTTGTCGCGCTTCGTTCATCGAGTTTTTCATATTTAGGATGACTAAAGTTTTTCACACGACTGTCTGCCACCCACACTTCAGGAGCAAACTTTAAAAACTCATCCAAAAAGAAACGATTGCATTGGTCATACAGCACATCGGCAGCCAATAAAATATCGACTTGCTCCGCTTTATACAGATCATCTAAATATTCGAGTTCAACATTGTTTAGCTCTGCATTGGCACGGCATGCATCTAGGCTCACTTGGTCGATGTCACAGCAGATCACGCGTTTCGCCCCTGCCATTTTCGCGGCAATCGCCACCACGCCTGAACCTGCACCAAAGTCCAACACGACTTTATCTTTGACATGATGCGGCTCTGCCAACAACCACTGCGCCATTGCAAGCCCTGAAGCCCAACAAAAGATCCAATACGGCGTATCATTCCATATACGACGAATGACTTCATCATCCAATTTATCGGTTGGAAATACAGGCGGTATCAACCATAAAGAAATGGGGGTTTCAGGCAACTGTTGTGCATGTAATTCACAATGCGGAATGACTTCATGCAGTGCTTTCAGTAAATGTTCAGGGGCTTGGGGGAATTGGAAAGTACAGCTCATTAGAATTTTATTTTTCGAATATGCAGAGTTTTAGTGTCATATAAGCCTAAATTAAGATCGGAAGTTCCCTCTCCTTTTAAAGGAGAGGGTTAGGGAGAGGATTATTTATAAAAAAGCACCCTCACCCCAACCCTCTCCCACAGGGAGAGGGAGCAGCATAGAATCAATTTGAGACGATCAGTTCCCTCTCCTTTTAGGAGATGAGAAGCATTGCTTCGCAAGGGAGTGGTCTAAAGATTAACCCAACGCTTTTTCAGCAGCTTCAACAGTTTGACGAATCAACGTTGTAATGGTCATAGGACCTACACCACCCGGAACAGGTGTATAAGCAGAAGCAACTTCTTCAATACCCACCAATTGGATATCACCTACACCGCCGCCATCACGTGGATGGAAGCCAGCGTCAACAACCACTGCACCTGGTTTGATCCAATCTTTTTGAATCAATTCAGCTTTACCTACCGCACCCACAATAATGTCAGCTTGCTTAACAAAGTCAGCTAAGTTTTGAGTACGTGAGTGGCAAGTGGTCACTGTTGCATTCGCTTCAAGTAGCATCGCAGACATTGGTTTACCCAAAATTGCAGAACGACCCACAACAACCGCATGTTTCCCTGCGATTTCAATGTTGTTTTCTTTTAAAATGGTCATGATGCCTGCAGGAGTCGCAGAACCATATGCTGCTTCACCCATTGCCATACGGCCGAAACCTAAGCAGGTCACGCCATCCACGTCTTTTTCAAGAGAGATCGCATCGAAACAAGCACGCTCATCAATTTGAGCAGGTACGGGGTGTTGTAACAAAATACCGTGAACATCTGGATTTGCATTCAATTTTTCAATTTCAGCAAGCAATTGCTCAGTTGTGGTTTCTTTAGGAAGCTCAACTTTTAATGAATCCATACCAACACGGCGGCAAGCATTCCCTTTCATACGTACATAAGTTGCAGATGCACCATCGTCACCTACCAAAATAGTCGCAAGAATTGGGGTACGACCAGTTTTCTCTTTTAGCGCTTCTACGCGAGTCAACAAGTCAGCTTCAATTTTCTTCGCCAATGCACGACCATCTAAAACTAATGCCACGGCACTTCTCCAAGTGATGATATGAATCAATTTTGCACATAATACATGATTATTTTAAATTTTTTACCTTGTATGCTGCTTTTATGCTCATACAGATGAATCTGCTATTGTTTTTTTTTCAGAGCTTGCTAATATACGCATCAACAAGACATGGCGGGGTGGCAGAGTGGTCATGCAGCGGACTGCAACTCCGTGTACGCCGGTTCGATTCCGACCTCCGCCTCCAATCTTGTTAAGCCCGAGTGGTGAAATCGGTAGACACAGGGGATTTAAAATCCCCCGCCCACAAAGCGTGCCAGTTCGAGTCTGGCCTCGGGCACCATTCTTCTACTACTGAAGATGGTGTAATAAAGAACCCAGCGATAAGCTGGTTTTTTTATGCCTAAAGTTTAGTAAGACAATAAAAAAGAGGGACATCGCCCTCTTTTATTATTTTAAAACACCCTGCAAATACATCGCGTTTTAAAAATAATCCTTTAGATCACTTCAACCACAATCTTACCCACATGGTCGCCTGTATCCATGGCTGCATGTGCTTCTTGAATTTGATCAAACTTAAATGTTTTGTAAATCATTGGCAGGCATTCACCTTTAGACCATAACGGAACAACATTTTCCTGAATGCCTTTGGCAATCTCTGCTTTTTCTGCAGTATTACGCGCACGCATGGTTGAGCCTGTAATCGTCAAGCGCTTCA
This sequence comes from Acinetobacter sp. YH12128, assembly GCF_013418655.1. Taxonomy (NCBI): domain Bacteria; kingdom Pseudomonadati; phylum Pseudomonadota; class Gammaproteobacteria; order Moraxellales; family Moraxellaceae; genus Acinetobacter; species Acinetobacter sp. YH12128. Next base: position 46,953 of record NZ_VPBO01000027.1, read on the forward strand.
TCATGATTTGACCCAATTTCACCTCTTTGGCTTTTGCACCGCCTAAAAATGCGATATAGACCAAACGACCATCACGACGCAATAGATTGAGGTTCTGCGCCAAATACGGTGCTCCAACGATATCTAGAATGACATCTACACCTTGCTCATTGGTCGCTTCATTAATCACTTGCTCAAAGTCTTGAGTCTTGTAGTTAATCGCATGTGTGATATCAGAGATCGCTGCTACTTTTTCATCTGAACCGACCGTAGCAAAGGTTTTCATGCCCAAGGCATTACACAGCATGATTGCTGTGGTTCCAATACCGCTAGTACCGCCATGAATAAGTACCGTTTCACCTGCTTTGGCTTTACCCATTTGGAATACATTGGCCCATACGGTAAAGAAGGTTTCAGGAATGGCTGCCGCTTGGGTAAAGCTGACGCCTTCAGGAATCGCAATGGTTTGGCTTTCAGGCACCACGCAATATTCTGCATAACCGCCACCATTGGTCAGTCCGCAAACCTTATCGCCCACCTTAAACAAAGTGACTTCTGCACCCACAGCAACCACTTCGCCTGCAACCTCTAAACCCGGTACTGGTGTTACCCCTTTCGGCATTGGGTACAAGCCTTGGCGCTGTAAAATGTCTGGACGATTGATGCCAAAGGCATGCACTTTTACCAACACTTCATCCGCTTTCGCTTCTGGGATGGCAACGCTTTCATAGGCCAGTTTATCTACACCGCCTGGCTCAGTAATAATGACCTGCTGCATGCTTTGCTGTGACATTGTTTTTCCTTTTCAATTATTGACTATTCATCTATCTATGCACTATTTGAACATAGAAAGCATACAGATTGAATAACAATGGACTTATGTATAATTGGCTGACTATTTAGCAAATTAATAATAGGCAGCACATGGTTCAGGTTGTTGAATATAACGAAGATAACGCCAGCGACTATGAATGGTTCGATGGTTTTGCCGTGATTCGTTTCTATGCAGACTGGTGCGCGCCCTGTGTGCAGAACTTCCCTGTATTTGAGCAGTGCGCAAGTCAAATGTCCGCACAGCATGCACAGCTCAAATTTGGCAAGGTAAATATTGATTCCTCACCGATACTAACCTTGCGCTATAACGTTTATGGACTACCTTCAACCTTAGTATTTTATCGCGGGCAAGTCATTCAACGTATTGCAGGAGTTAAATCGCTGACTGAATTAACAGCCATCATTCAAGATGCTATGCAGTCACATTCAACTCATGACTAAACGGATGTACCTTTTATTTGGATGCAGACTCATTCGGCAGGCGTACAAACTTCATTAAAGTATTACGCACCAATGGCAACACGATCAAAATGAGCGGGAACGCCACCATCCATGACATACCCCAAGCGCGCAGCCAAATACCAAGAAAGCCTTCAACTAAGCCTTTATTCATCAGCATATTAAAGCAGGAAATTGAACCGCTCATAATGCCGGACAGAATTAGAGGCATCAGCCAAGTCATGTGTTTGGGATGAAATTTTGGGAGTTGATTCATCTGTAAATACCTATTATTCGTCTTGGGCTGCGTTCTGGGCTTTTACGGTTTGTTTTAGTGTTTTCATAAATTGGCCGAAATGCGGCATGAAATCTTTAAATAAAGGATGGTCTTTATTTTCCAACAAGGTTTCACCAAACAGTTTCAGACCCACAGCAAAGGCTTTGGTCTTTTCATCATCTAACAATTGCGCTTTGGTCAAATGCTCCAGCACCTTAAACATATCATCATGGTTGTAGGCATTAAACTGCAACGCTTCGGTATAAGTCGAAGGATTGCCCTGCGCATCAGCAATGTGTTTGAGCGTGATTTCATATTGATGCTGTTTCATTGTGTCACCTCCATACGGCTGATTTCGACTGCCGCCTGATCGATTTTTTCTGCAATGGCATAGACCTGTTCAGGTGTTAGTTCACAGTGCTGAATTTTGATGCGCAGTGATGCTTTTAAGTTTTCCATCGCACGTTTGATGTCGACGTATTGTTCGTTGTTATGAATCTGCTTACGGGTATCAAAACGACACAGAATTTTCTCTACTGTGGCTTTTTCGGCATCCAGATGCGCTAAGCCTGACTGCGTAACGCTGTATTGTTTACGGTCTTCCGCATTTAGTTCTGCATGTATGTATTGCTGTTCTTCGAGGTAATTCAGCGTTGGGTAAATTGTACCTGTGCTTGGACTGTAACCGCCACCGACGATTGCTCCAACATCTTTGATAATGTCATAGCTGAACTTAGGCGCTTGGGAAATAAGATGCAGCACCAATAGTTTCATGTGCCCTGCTTCAAACAGGCGTTTTCGGATTTTAACTAGACTATCGCTACCGTCGAGAAGGTCTGAATTTGACATCGCAAAGATACACCTTAAGATTAATTAAGATATATCTTAATACAATTGAATTATATTAACCTACTTTTTTAATTCTTATTTTGTTTGGAGCTTCAATTAAAATATTAACTACTTCCATCGGTTTACAATTTTCACTAAACCAGAATTGTAATTTTTTACCCTTAAATGGCCTTATCCTAACTGATCCATTTTTATTAGCATTTCGATCTATTTTAGCTATATCTAGCGGAATAGCACCATCACCAACATAAATATCCATTTGACTTTCATGCGTACCTAAGTAGCTAGAATATGAAATTCCAAAGTTAATACAGCTCCAATTAAAATACGTATCATGCAAAGTCAACTTATATATTGGCATTTCATTGATTTCATTGATTTTGAACCTATTCCCATTCCACTTAGGTTTCAATTCTTTTATCAAACTATCTTCCAAACCAGCAGCTAGATTAGGGTCTGTTGACATTTGTTGATTAAAAAAATAGCGAGATAGTAAAATTAAATCGCCAAACCCAATTTTACACTCGCTATGCCTCGAACAATGCTAAATGATCAACACTGGTCCAAGTTACT